>JAUZRY010000085.1 GCA_030949995.1 Ardenticatenia bacterium | reverse complement strand
ATCTCCCGGCGCAGTACGCTCTTTCGAGCTTCCTCAACGGAGAGAACTCGCACCATCAGCATTCCTCCACAACTGTTCCCGGAGCCGGCCAATGGATGCGCCCCTACGATAGGCCTTCGAGGGCCTCGAGCAGGCCCTGAATGGCGTTGGGCCGCAACTTTTGGGCCGCCCGGTTGACAATCAGGCACGCTTCCACGTCCAGGATGGTCTCCAGCTCGACCAGGTTGTTCTCCCGCAGGGTCGTACCTGTCTGAACGATGTCCACGATCAAGTCGGCCAGGCCAGACGCCGGGGCGAGCTCCACGTTGCCGCTTAGGCCCAAGACCTCGGCGCTCAGGCCACGCCGCCAGACGTACTCGCGGGCCACATTCGGGTATTTGGTGGCCACGCGCAGGTTGTGTGCCAGGCGCAGGTTGCGCTCCTGCCACGTGCGCGGGCCGGCCAACACCAGGCGGCAGCGGCTGGTCGGCATGAGGTGGCCCAGCAAGAGGGGGACGAGCACGTCGGTCCCGCTTTCCCAGAGCACGTCTCGACCGGCAATGCCCACGTCGGCCACGCCGTGCTCCACGTAGATGGGGACATCTCGGTCCTTGGCCAGGAGAAAGCGGAGACGACTTGTGCCCTCATCGGCCAACATGCGGCGCTCGGCCAAGGCACGGCGCACGGGCGCCACATCGTATCCCATGCACTCGAAGAGGCGCAGGCTCTCCTCAAAGAGGCGCCCCTTGCCGATGGCCACGACGAGCGGACGGTTACCCACGGGGCACCTCCTGTTGTTGGCCGCAGATCAGGACTGTCGGATACCGCCACCGCCTGAGCTCGCGGTCGCACGCCTTGGGCGGCCGCGCGCAGACATCGAGCAGGATGCGCTCTCCCAGCGCCCGTCGTGCCCTCAGGTCGGCCAGGCAGGCAGCGTGACCACAGCAGGCCATGAGAGCGTCCGCCGGCGGCCGATCGGGCAAGGCGTCTTTCCGTTCCAGGATGAGGAGCACCAGTTCCACTTGGACGGCGAAGCCCACGGCGGGGAGGGATGGGCCGTAGCGTTCCAGGAGCGTGTCGTAGCGCCCGCCCGCAGCAATGGCGTGCCCACTGCCCGGCGCGAACACCTCAAAGGTGATGCCAGGAAGTGCCGTGCGGTTCGCGCACGCGCTTCGCCGCAGGTCCGGGGTAATGCGGTGGGCCACGCCGTAGGCTTGTGTCAAGGTGTAGACGTGTTCCAGGCGCTCGATAGCCGCTTGAGCTCTGCCATTAGGGGCCAGGCGTGCGGCCGCGCCAGCGCCTCCAGCACCCGCTTCAGAGGTTTGCAGGCAGCCCTCCAGCGCCTCGCGCACGCGGCCGTGCAGCCCGGCTCGGTCCAGCTCGTGGGCCAGCACACGGCGGTTCTTGCGATCAATGGCCCTGTGGATGTAGTCCAGATTGGGCGGTGGGGTCTCCAGTTGGCTCAGAATGCCCTGCAAGAATTATGTGCCCCCTGACCTGAAATAGTGAGCACCAGGTCTCAGGCGCTTGAGGGGCTGATGCACGCACTCGACCGGGTGATTTGGCTTTCGATGAGTTCGGCCAGCTGCCAGAACTCCGCTGCGGCAGCACGGGGGTTAACACGTAACGGAAGACGGGGGCTGTGTAGAAAAGACGCACGGGCATGGGCAGGTCGTAAAGCTTGGTGGCCACAATGCGGGCAATGGGCACGGTCATGTCCGGTCGGAGCGCCACCAGGCAGCCTTGAGGGTCCACGAAGCGGTAGACTTCTCGGCTGAAGCATGTATTCACGCATCAGGCAGGTTGTCGAAGTACTCGAAGGTGGGCGGGATGATAGGCTCGTAGCCCCAGCGGCCGAAGTGAGCGCTCAGTTCATGGTTCAGGCGTGTGAGGTGGTGCGCTGGCTGGCCGAAGATGTCCTTAACGCCAGGTGGCAGCAGACGTGCTACTTTGTTCACGGCATGTCGCCTCCTTGTCGCTCGAACCACGCTTGGGCCCGGCGGACAAATTCCCGTTCACTGTCAAACGTCAGCAGGCCTTGGGCGGCTTCTAGGTTGGCCGCCCAGACCACACGAAACAGGGCCTCCTCCCCTGAAGGGTTTACCTGCGGTCCAACCCAGGACGGGGAACGCAGGCACATGAGGAAGTAGTGGTCGTCACGCACCACGTGTTTGCCCTGAAAGTCGAACTCGGTGCGCCCCGTGCCCAGGTCGGCCAGGATGGCTAAATCGTCGTAGCCGGATTCCTCGCGAACTTCCCGAAGGGCGGCCTCGCGGTCCGACTCGTCCGGTTCCACGTGTCCTTTGGGCAGGCGCACCTCGTGGACGAGCCGCCCGTGCCGCACCACATCCCGTTCCAACAGGAGCACTCGCCCTTCGGCATCCAAGACGACGCCGCCGGCCGCGCGGTAGCGCACTGTGCGTTTCGTGCTCATCTCCCCCCTCCTGTACCCACCAGGACTGAGCGCGCCCGGCGGGCGGCCGCCTCCCACGTGAACTGAGCTGCCTGGTGGGGACCGGCGTGGCGGAGGTGTTCCCGCAGGGCTTCATCTTCCAGGCCACGGGCGAGGGCGTCGGCGATGGCGGCAGTGTCCTTCGGATCATCAACGTACAGGACGGCTTCACCCCCCACTTCGGGCAAGCTGGTGGTGTGCGCGCACACCGTGGGCACGCCGCAGGCCATGGCTTCCAGCACGGGCAGGCCAAACCCCTCGTAGTGGCTCACGAAGGCGAAGAGATCGGCAAGGTTGTAGAGGGCGGGCAACAGGGCATCGTCCACGTAGCCCAGGAAGAGCACGTGGCCGCCCAGGCCGAGGGCGTCCACCAGGGCGTAGAGCTCGCGTTCATGGTTGAGCCACCCTCGGCCGCCAGCGATGACCAGCTCGTGGCGCGTGAGCCCACGCCGCCGCAGCTCCGCGTAGGCGCGGATGAGCCCGTCGATGTTCTTGCGCGGCTCCAAGGTGCCCACGCTGAGAATGAAGGGGATGTGGAGCCCAAAGGCAGCCCGCACCTGCTCTAGGTGGGCACGGTCAGCTTCCAAAGTGGGGTCATAGGGGCGAAACCTGGAGGCAACGCCCGGGTACACCACGTGTACGCGATTGGCCGTCACGTTCAAAAGGCGCTCCAACTCGCGCTTGGTGAACTCGCTGTCGGCGAAGATGTGTTCGGCACGGCGCACGCTGCGAGCCACGGCGCGGGCCAGGTAGCGCCGCAGCCCGGGCTCGTGAAAGGTGGGCGCGGCCAGGAAGGAGAGATCGTGAACGGTGACCACGCCCCGGGCCCGACGGAGCGGGGGGAGCACGAAGTCGGGCGAGAAGAAGACATCCACCGGCCCCAAAAAGCGCTCCGCAGCCAAGGGCACGCCCAGTCGGTGCCAGAAGAGGGCCATGTGACGCTGGCTGAAGGGCCACGTCCGCCGGCGCGTGCCGGGTGGCCAGGGTGCCGCGCTGTCGGGGTCCACGTCACGCGCGTGGACGAGGGTGTAGATTTCATCCTCCTTGAGGGCCACCAGGGCGGCCACCAGGCCGCGCGTGTACCGGCCCACCCCCCCGCCTTGGGCGATGCCGGCCGTGTACTCAACGGCAATGTGCCGGATCACGCTTCTTGCTCCTCCGCCCTCGGGTGAGCCCGTTCTCCTGTGCCCCGCCGTGGCTCCGGGGATACCACGCGAATGTGCAATTCCGCCAACTGTTCGGCGTCCACCTCCGCTGGGGCACCGGTCATCAGGTCCACGCCGCTGGCTGTCTTGGGAAAGGCGATCACCTCGCGAATGTTAGGCTCATCGGCGAAGAGCATCACCACGCGGTCCAACCCCCACGCAATGCCGCCGTGGGGCGGGGCGCCGTACTCGAAGGCTTCCAGCATGTGGCCGAAGCGTTCCTGGGCCCGCTCGGGGCTGATGTTGAGCAGCTCGAAGACTTGCTGTTGGACATTGCGCCGGTGAATGCGGACGGAGCCCCCGGCCAGCTCCCACCCGTTGCCCACCAGGTCATACGCCTTGGCCCGCACACGGCCCGGATCGGCGGTGAGGAGCTCCACGTCCTCGTCTTTGGGGGCCGTGAAGGGGTGGTGGACGGCGTCCCATCGCCCTGTCTCCTCGTCCCACTCGAAGAGCGGAAAGTCCACAATCCAGGCAAAGGCGAGTACGTCGGGGTCGCGGAGGCCCAGGCGTTCGCCCACGTCCAGGCGAAGCCGGCCGAGCACGTCGGTGACCAGCTCCGGCGAGCCGGCCACCATGAGCACCAAGTCGCCAGGCTCGGCACCGGTAGCCTCTAGGGAGGGCCGTGCGCGCCCCGTCGGCCAGAAAGCGCGCCACCCTTCCCTGAAGGTGGCCGCTTTCTTGCACCTTGACCCAGGCCAGCCCCTGGGCGCCCCACTGTCGCACAAGGCGCTCCAGCTCCTCGATCTGCTTGCGGCTGTACGAGGCCAGGCCAGGCGCCCGCACGCCCTTGACGATCCCACCTTCGGCCAGCACTGCGCGGAAGACGCGGAACTCCGTCTGAGCCCACACGTGGCCCACGTCCACGAGCTCCAGCCCAAAGCGCACGTCCGGCTTGTCGCTGCCGTACCGCTCCAGGGCTTCGGCGTAGCGTAGGCGCGGGAACGGGGTCTGGAGGATGCGCTTGTGAGGCACAATGGCCTTCGCCAGCGCGATCATCAGGGCTTCGTTGAGGGCGATCACGTCCTCCTCGTCCACAAAGGCCATTTCCAGGTCGAGCTGGGTGAACTCCGGTTGCCGGTCACCCCGCAAGTCCTCATCCCGAAAGCAGCGGGCGATCTGGAAATAGCGATCAACGCCCGCCACCATGAGCAGTTGCTTGAGCTGTTGGGGGGACTGGGGCAGGGCGTAGAACTTGCCGGGCTGGAGCCGGCTAGGGACCAGAAAGTCGCGCGCGCCCTCGGGCGTGCTCTTGATGAGAATAGGGGTTTCAATTTCCCAGAAGCCCCGCTCGTCCAGCCAATCGCGGATGAACTTGATGGTGCGGTGGCGCAGGTGGAGGTTGCGCTGCATTGTGGGGCGCCGCAGGTCCAGGTACCGGTACTTGAGGCGCAACTCCTCGTTGGCTTTCACCTCGTCGCGGATGACAAAGGGAGGTGTCCGCGACCGGTTGAGCACCTCTACGGCCTCGGCGACGACTTCACCTCGCCGGTGGCCAGCTTGGGGTTGACCATCTCGGCCGGGCGCATCTGGACGGTGCCGCTAACGGCGATCACGTCTTCAGCGCGCAGCGTCTCGGCGACGTGGAAGGCGTCGGCACCGGTCTCCGGGTGGAAGACCACTTGGACGATGCCTGCCCTGTCGCGCAGGTCGACGAAAATAACACCACCGTGATCGCGGGAACGGTGAACCCACCCGGCCAGGGTAACACGCTGGCCGGCGTGGACCGGTCTCAACTCTCCGGCCATGTGTGTTCGGCGCACAGGAATTCCTCCGTGTTGAGCCTCAATCTGTCGCTTGCTGTGGGTGAAGTCTCCATCACAAAAGGGGGCACCGACAAGGTGCCCCCGTCCTCGCCGCCGGGGCCTGTTGGTTGGACAAGGCACGGTGAGCACAATTATAGCTCAAGTTCGCGGGTGTTCAACTCGCGCGCCGGTGCGCGGGGAATGTGGTCACAAGTGGCGGCGTGAGTAGGGGCACGGGGTGGCGGTTTGGGTGTCCACGGGCACGTGCTATAATGAAATGTTGTCCTGCCTCGCTGAGCGCCTTGACCTGCGAGGGCGGAGAGGAGCTGGAGGGCGGCGAAGGATGGGTACAAACCACGGTCGCGAAGCAGTAGAAGAGCCATGAAGTTCGACGGCGTGAGCGGTCTCCTCCCACTACTGTGCCGCCATCCTGGCGTGCGCCGCCTGATCGCTGACGTGTGCCAGGGGCTTGGTGGAGAGCCGGGGGCTGCTCCACCCGCACTCCACGTAATCGGGGCAGCACGGGCGGCCCTGACAGCCGTGCTGGCTTGGGAGCTCAATGTGTCCGTGATCCTCCTGACGGCCCGACCCGACCGTGCCCTGCACGTCTACGAGGAGCTCCGCCGCTGGGCTCCCGACCCCACACGCATCGTTCACTTCCCCGAGCCAGGCCCGCTGCCCTACGAGCGCGCCCCCTGGAGCCCAGAACGTGCCCACAAGCGCTTAGGCGCACTCACGGCCCTCCACCACCACGAGGAGGGCACGCCCCTGGTGGTCGTGGCTTCAGCGCGGGCAGTGCTTCAGCCCACGATGCCGGCCGAGGTCTTTCGGATGTACACCCGGACATATGCTGTAGGACGGCGCGTTTCTTTCAACTTTGTGATAGCCTCATGGTATGCCTTGGGATACGAGCCTGCCACCACTGTGGTGGAGCCAGGTCAATCGAGCCGGCGTGGCGGCATCCTGGACATTTTCCCCGTGCACATGTCCTATCCCGTGCGCATGGAGCTGTGGGGGGATGAGGTGGAATCCCTGCGCCTTTTCGACCCCGAAAGCCAGCGCAGCGTGGACCACATTTCCCAGGTGACTGTGCCCCCGGCCCGTGAGGCCATGGTGCACCGTTTTGGCGAGCAGGCTGCAGTCCGCTTGGGCCAGCTCGATCTCTCCGGGCTCACCGAGGAAGCCCGGCAGGAGTGGATCGAGGACATCGACCGGCTTGTGGCCGGCCAACTGTTCCCCCATGTGGAATTCTACATGCCCTACCTGTACGATCCACCTGGCATTCTGGTCGAGCACATGCCCCCCGGCGGCCTGATTGTGGTGGACGATTGGGAGGAGTTGAGAGCCCATGTGGCCGACGTGGAACGCCGTGCCCTCGACATGCGCCGCGAGCGCGTGGAGCGGGGCGAGCTTCCCGGCGATGTCGCCCCGGCCCTCTTCACGTGGGACGACCTCATCGACCGCTTGGCCGACCACAGGGTCCTCGTCCTCGGCTATGGGGGCACTCCAGTTCCCTACGGCCTGGACAGCGCCTTTGCGCCGGGCAGGCGGTTTGGCGGCCGCCTGCACGAGGCCGTCCGCGAGGTGCAACGCCTGGTGGACCGGGAGACCGTGGTGCTGGTCAGCCGCCAGGCGGATCGTGTAGGTGAACTCCTCGGCGCCGCCGGGCTCCACGTGATCCCGCGCCGTGGCCTGACCGCCCCCCCCGATGGACACACTCCCACGTTGCAGTTGGTGCGAGGTGCTCTGGAAGAGGGATTTGTGCTCCGCGGGGACAGCGGGCAATCGCCAGGCGGCGAGGCGCTTGGGGCCGGCCCGGCCCTCCTCCACCTGATGACCGACGCGGAACTCTTCGGGTGGAGCCGAACGCCTCCCAGCCGTCCCCTGCGCCCCAGGCGCTTCATCAGAGTTGAGGACGTGTTCAAGGAGATCGCTCCCGGCGATTACGTGGTCCACGTGGACCACGGCGTGGGGCTCTTCCGGGGTTTGGCCAGGCGGGAGCTGAACGGCGTTGTGCGAGAGTACCTGGAGATCGAGTACGCCAACGGGGACCGCCTCTACGTGCCCGTCCACCAGGCCGACCGGGTGGCACGCTACGTGGGGCCCGGCGGCGCAGAGCCCCGCGTCCACCGCTTGGGCACGGCTGACTGGGAGATGGCCCGCCGCCACGCCAAGCGGGCCGTGGACGAGATCGCCGAAGAGCTGCTCGACCTCTATGCCGCCCGTGAGGCGGCCCAGGGGTTTGCCTTCAGCCCCGACACGCCCTGGCAGGCCGAGCTGGAAGCCGCCTTTCCTCACGAGGAGACCGAGGACCAGGTGCGCGCCATCGAGGCTGTCAAGCGGGACATGGAGCGCCCCCGCCCGATGGACCGCCTCGTCTGTGGCGATGCCGGCTTCGGCAAGACCGAGGTGGCCGTGCGGGCGGCCTTCAAGGCCGTGATGGACGGCAAACAGGTGGCCGTGCTGGTGCCCACCACCGTGTTGGCCCAGCAGCACTACCACACCTTCCGCCGCCGACTGGCCCCTTTTCCTGTCGAAGTTGACGTTCTCAGCCGCTTTCGGTCGCCGGCCCAACAAACCAGAGTCCTTGAACGGCTGGCTCAAGGGCTGGTGGACATCGTGATCGGCACCCACCGGTTGCTCAGCCCCGACGTGCGCTTCAAGGACCTGGGATTGGTGATCATTGACGAGGAGCACCGCTTTGGCGTGACCCAGAAGGAACACTTCAAGCGCCTGCGCACCACTGTGGATGTGCTCGCCCTCTCGGCCACGCCGATTCCGCGCACGTTGCACATGGCCCTCACCGGCGTGCGGGACTTGAGCGTTATCGAGACGCCGCCGCAAGAACGGTTGCCCGTCGTCACCAAGGTGGCCCCGTGGGATGAGCGCGTGGTGCGCACGGCCATCGTGCGGGAGTTGGAACGGGGGGGACAAGTCTTCTTCGTCCACAACCGCGTGTTGACCATCCACGTAGTGGCCCAACACGTGCAACGCCTGGTTCCTGGCGCGAAGGTGGCCGTGGCCCACGGCCGCATGGACGAGCAGGAGCTGGAACGCACCATGGCGGAATTCGCCGAGGGACACCACGACGTGCTCGTCTGCACGAGCATCATTGAGAGCGGGCTGGACTTGCCCAATGTCAACACTATTCTCGTCAACCACGCTGAACAGTTTGGCTTGGCCCAGCTCTACCAGCTACGGGGACGGGTGGGGCGCGGGATCCGGCGCGGATACGCCTACTTCCTCCACCCGCCGGAGGAGCACTTGGCCCCAGAGGCTCTAGAACGCCTCCAGGCCATCCGCGAGGCCGTAGGGCCCGGGGCCGGTTTCCGCATTGCCCTCAAGGACTTGCAATTGCGCGGGGCCGGTGACATCCTGGGAGCCCGCCAGTCAGGCCACATCGCGGCCGTGGGCTTCGACATGTACACCCGCTTGCTCGCCCAAGCCATTCGCGAGAAGCGGGCGCTCCGCAGCGGCCAGCCCCTGCCGGCTTCCGGGAACGAGGCATGGCCTGCCGTTGACCTGCCCCTGCCGGCCCACGTGCCCGAGGAGTACGTGCCCGCTCCCGAAGTGCGCCTGCGCCTCTATCAGCGCATGGCGGCCGCCGTGACTCTCGCCGACGTGGAGGCGCTGGCGCGGGAGCTAAGAGACCGCTTCGGCCCGCCACCGGCACCGGCCGAGAACCTGCTCTACATCCTGCGGCTGCGCGCCTTGGCCCGCCTGGCTGGCGTGGAGGCCGTACAGCGGGATGGCGATGCGATCGTCCTGCTTCTACCGGGCCCGACAGAGGCCCGCCACCTGGCCCAAGCTGATGTCGTGCCCAAGGTGGCCCAGTTTGGGCGGAGAGAGGTGCGGGTGCCATGGCGTGGCCGTCCCCCTGAGGTGTGGAAAGACGATGTGGACCACGTCCTGCGGGCTATCGCGGAGTTTGTCGAACGAGCGGGCAATGGTGTGAGGAACACATCGGGGCCGAGGATGTAGGCGTGAGAGGTAAGGGGCGACATGGTGTGGCCTATGGATGATGGTAGCACCTCGGGATCGCCGAGCTCCCGTGCAGTGGACCGGCTTGCCTGTCGATGAGGCAATCGTGAGGCGCAGCATATGACAGACGAACCCACACGGCTCATCTTCGTCAAGTTTGGCGGCTCGCTGATTACCGACAAGACAGCCCGCTTCGCCGTGCGCCACCAGGTGCTGACGCGCTTGGCGCAGGAGCTGGCCGAGGCCATGGCCCACGTGCCGGAGCTGCGCGTGGTCGTGGGCCACGGCAGTGGTTCCTTCGGGCACCTGGTGGCCCGGGAGACGGGATATCGGCGGGAGCACGGGTTTCCCTCAGCACGTGCCTTGGCCCACGTGGGCGACGCGGCGGCCCGCTTGAACGCCGTCGTGCGGGCGGCGCTCCTGGCGGCCGGTGTGCCCGCTGTCTCCGTGCCCCCCTCGGCCTCGGGCACAGGTTCGCGGGGGGAGCTGTACACTCTGGCGGTCGAGCCTTATGAGCGCCTGCTGGCGTGGGGCGGTGTTCCCCTGACCTATGGTGATGTGGTGATGGCTCCCGAGGGAGGAACAGTCGTTTCCACTGAGACCATCTTCCGGTTCTTGGCTCCCAAGTTGCGTCCTGTCCGTATCCTGCTCCTGGGAGACGTGGCTGGCGTCTACACGTCGGACCCCCACACGCCCTCCGAAGCGTGTTCCCCTGCCCTGATCCCGACCATTACGCCGGCCACGTGGACAGCCGCCCGGAGCGGTTTGGCCGGCGCACGTGGCGCCGACGTGACAGGGGGCATGGCAGCCAAGGTGAACGAGATGGTCGCGCTGGTACGTGCCTTGCCAGGCTTAGAGGTGCTGGTGGCCTCGGGGTTGGAGCCAGGGATGCTCCGACGAGCACTTTTGGGCCATCGCGTGACCGGCACGTGGATTCGGGGCGCAGAATCGACATGAGTGTTTTGGCCTTTATCCTGTGGCAGAGTATAATCAAACACGTCAACTGGCTCACACGGCCGGTGAAATGAGCGTCGAGGAGTGTGTCATCCATGCTTGTGACGATCGTTTCGTTCCTTGCCATTCTGGGGGTGTTGGTTTTCGTCCACGAGTTGGGCCACTTTCTGGTCGCCAAGTGGGCTCGCATCCGCGTGTTGGAATTTGGCTTCGGGTATCCCCCCCGCTTGCTGACCCTCTTTCGCCACAAGGGCACTGAGTACACGTTGAACCTGCTTCCCATAGGGGGGTTTGTGCGCATGTTGGGCGAAGAGGACCCCTCCCACCCCGAGAGCTTAGCCGCGCAACCGCCGCCCGTGAGGGCGGCTGTGTTGTTAGCTGGGCCGATGATGAACATTTGGCTGGCCGTACTCCTCTTCGCGCTGTTGGGCGTCGTCGGCGTGCCGGCCGGGCCCTTCACAGGCCGTGTGGAGGTTGTTGGCGTGGCCGAGGGATCCCCGGCCGCCGAGGCAGGGTTGGAAGTTGGGGATGTGCTCCTCTACGTGGCCGGCCAGCGGGTGAGCCACACCCAACAGGTCCAGGCCATTGTGCTCAAATTCCTCGAGCGTCCTATGAGCATCACTGTGGAGCGCGAGGGGGAATTGATCGATGTGACGCTGACCCCGCGCGCCGATCCGCCCCGCCGGCAAGGGTGGCTGGGCGTGGAGATCATCAACCAGCGGGCGATGGTGCGCTATGATCCCCTACGGGCCATCCTCTTCGGCCTGCGGGAGACAGGACGCGTGGTGAGGCTCATTGTCCAGGGCGTGGCCCAAATCATCGAGGGCACCGCGCGCACGGACGTGGCCGGCCCCATTGGCATCGCCCAAGTGACGGGCGAGTTGGCCCGCGAGGGGAGGTTCATCACCCTGGTGAACTTCGCGGCCTTCCTGAGCGTGAACTTGGCCATCCTCAACTTGTTGCCCTTCCCGGCCTTGGACGGGGGCAGGCTGCTCTTCGTCCTCGTTGAATGGGCGCGCGGTGGCAAGCGCGTTGACCCCCAAAAGGAGGGCTTGGTTCACTTCATCGGCATGATTGTGCTGCTCAGCTTGATGCTGTTCATCACGTACTTCGATGTGCTGCGCCTCTTCAGCGGGGAATCTATTATCCGCTAATGGGGCCCTGTCATACATTTGTGCAGGGAGGCCAAGACGGGCTTGTCGACGCCCACCCTCGTCACCACAACACTCCCCGCCGATGAGGTAAAACATGTTGGCCTCCATCATGTCGCCAGTGATGGGTGAGGATCCCTGACGTTTTCCTAACGATAACCCAGTACACTGCTCTCGCAGAGGGGGGTCACCGCCCATGAAGTGTTGGGATCCGTGGACGCCAACGTGACGGTCGGTTCGAGTGCCGGTGCGGCGTTCACCCCGTGTCCCAACCCCGATCGTCCGGTGCACGCTCAACTGTATCAACCCTATCAACCCTCAACCGGTGAAAGGAGGAAATCATGAGCTCCTCACCACGCTGGCGAACGGCTTCGTTCTGGCTCATGGCAGTTCTGTTGGTGCTCCTGGCTGCCTGCGGCGGGGGGCAACAGGCCCAGCAGCCGGCGGCCTCGCCTCCAGAATCACCTCCACCACCCACTGAGCCACCCCCGCCCACCAACACGCCTCCGCCCCCAGATACGCCCACCCCGGCTCCCACGCCTACGCCCAGCGAGCGCAGCGTGCGCATCGACGCGCTCTATTACGCCTCAGACGGCCGCGAGGCGTTTGGCGGCATCAGCCCCGTCGTCGTGCGCGTGCGCCCTGCCCCCCAACCGGGCGAGCTGCGCGTGGGATTCTTCGAGGAAGAAGTGCAGGGCACCGGCAACATGTGGCGTGCCTCGGGCTGGATGGCCGTCTTGCTGGCCTCCATGCTGGAGGGCGTTGACCCCACCGAGTACGAGTTTTCCTTCAGCGTGGGCGGGCGCATCGACGGCCCCAGCGCTGGCACATTGATGACCGTCGGGGTGCTGGCCGCCATGCGGGGCGATCAAGTCCGAGAAGATGCCTCCATGACCGGCACGATTAACCCCGACGGCACAGTGGGGCCTGTGGGCGGCATTCCCCACAAGATCAGGGGGGCGGCGGAGGCGGGCAAGAAGCTCGTCCTGGTGCCTGTGGGCCAACGCCAGGACTACGACTACAACGAGCAGCGCATGGTGGACTTGGTGGACTTGGGCCGCGAGCTGGGCATCGAGGTGCGGGAGGTGAGCACGGTGTTCGAGGCCTATGAGCTCCTCACGGGCAGCCAACTTGTGCGCCCCGATCCGCCCACCAGTTCGCCCCAGCTCACCGGCCGGGCCTATGACCGCATGGAGGCCAAAGCCCGTGAATGGTTGAGTCGCTACGAACGGGCGCGTAACGAGTTTCTCACACTCGACCCGGCCATCCAAGAGGTGTTTCGTGACTTCATTGTTGAGGCCGATGAGTTGGCCTCCAGGGCGGAGAACAACATCACCCAAGGCCTTGTGGGCGTGGCCTATCAAAATGCATGGGAGGCCACCTTGTACGCTGAAGTGGCCTTGCTGGCCGGCAACATGGTACAGCGGTACATCATCAACGATCTCTCGGCGGCTGTGAGCTACCTGCAGTCCAGCATGAGCGTTCAGTCCGAAATCGAAGCGTTGATCGGGTTGCTCCAGACGGAGGACATGCGCACCGTGAGCGATGTGGTGACGGTCTTCGATGCCTACAGTGACCTGGCCATTGGCGAGGGCCTGATACTCCTGGGCGACGCCACGGTCAACGACCTGGTGAACAACATCGACGCGTACACCGAGGAGGACCTGCTGAGCGCACTGGGTGAGGCGGCCGCCTACTACACCATGGCCTCCAGCTTCCTCCAACTGGCGCGGGACACGGTGGACATTAGCTTGGGCTACGGCAGCACGTCAGCGCCAGACCCGCAGAAGGTGCTCAACATGGCCGAAGCCCTGCGGCGTGCAGCCGAGGCCAACGATGCCTACTTCGAGAGCACCATCATTGCGCCTTACGCCGAGTCCTTCGGCGTCTCCACCGATACCATGCGCAGCTACTTCTACCAGATCGAGGACCTCTACTTGATGGCTACGGCCGCGCGGACTGGCCTCGATGTGTTGCGCGACCGAGTTGGAACCGGGCCCGAGTCGGCCGGCCTCGTCTTCGGCCATTCCCAGAGCACCTACACGCTCACTTCCATGTTGATCGCCAAGTACTACTCCCTGGAAGCCCAGCTCGACGATCAGGGCAACATCAGCGGCTACGGTCGGGAGAAGGCGCTCATCGAGATGCTCGACTTCGCGGACCGGCGCGCGCGGGAGCTGATCGGCCAGGCCGGTGAAGATGTGCCACCAATGGCCCTCTACTATTACGAGGTGGCCCGCTCGCTCCGGCAGGGCTCGCCGGAAGACCAGCTCAGCGCCCTCAGTTACTTCTGGCAGGCTGGGCTCCTCGCCCAAGTGACTACCTACTTCACCCAGCTCGACCAATGAAGAGGCGCGTGGACGTATGATGCTCTCCGACCACAGCGGCACACTGGGGGCACGGGGCGTTGGTACCCGTGCTCCCCGCTGGCTTCCCCCCTGTCCGCGTTCAACAGGCTGTTGCCTTTGTGCTGGCCGTGCTGAAACTCATGCGGGCCCACAGCGCGGCCGGTGCCGGGTTGCTGGTGGCCGTCGGCGGCCGACTGGCTGGCGCTGAGGTGGGATGGCCGTGGCTTTTACCGATGAGCCTCGCCTTCCTGCTGGCGGCGGCCGGCAACGCCGACAACGACATCCATGACGTGGCCACTGACTGGCTCAATCGTCCTACACGCCCCCTGCCGGCGGGCGAGCTGAGTGTGAAGGCGGCCCGACGTGTGCGCTTGGCGTTGGTGGGGGCCGCGCTGGTCATTGCCGTGTGGCTGGGCGGGCCGGCGCCAACGGGGACGGTGGTGGCCCTCGCGCTAACGGCGTGGTACACGCGGGCCCTGAAAGGATATCCCCTGGCCGGCCACCTGGTCATTGGTGGCTTGACCGCGGCCCCTCTAGTGTATGGTGGCCTCCTGGCAGGCAATGGACGTGCTGTCTGGTGGGCGGCTGGCAGCGTGGCCAGTTTCTTTGCTGGCCGGGAGGTGGTCAAAGCCATTCGCGATCTGCCGGGTGATCGGTTGGCCGGCTGGCGCACAGTGCCGGTGGCGTGGGGTGACGTGTGGGCGTGGCGGCTGGCTGCCGGGCTGTTCGGCGGAGCCACAGGGTTCGCTTGGTACGCCCTGTGGTCAGCCGGCTTGTGGCCGGGTTGGGCTCTAGGGGGCTCGGCCGTCCTGTTGGCGCCGTCGGTGTCTGCGCTGCCCTCCCGAGACGCCGGGGCCGACCCGACCTTCTTCCTGGCCTGGAGCAAGGTCGCCGGCCTGCTCTTGCTGGTGGCTCTTCTGGTTCCGGGCCTCTTCGGCTAGCGGAACCCCTGTTCACGTCCGGCCACCTCCTCGATCCGTGCAAGGACAGTGTCCAACTTCTCCGGGGCGAGCACTAAGGTCCTGAGGCCGGCCTGAAGCTCCTGGGTGAGCAGTCGCGGCACACGGTCTGAAAGGTCGTAGACAAAAACGGCCGTCTCTTGGAGGTGTTGGGCCTCATAGGCACGGAATGGATCCCCGTAGCTGGACGGCAGCACGGCCCTGTTTGGAGAAATGAAATACCCCCCGTACTCAATCCACAGGTGGGCCATTTCTGCGTCGGCCAGAAAGGCCATGAGGCGTCGAGTGGCTTCACGCTCGTTGAGGGCCACGGCCACGTCCGCAACTCCCACCACGCCCGTGGCGGGAAAGGTCGTCACACTGATGGCCTCGCCAGGACGCAATGTGGGGAACTTGCGCCGTTGCCCTTCGACCACGGGCCCCAGCCCGAGCCAGAAGGCCGCGCGTGGCTCGGCCGGGGTGAACGTGGCCTCGAAGCTCTCGGCCAGGGCTAACTCGAGGGCTCCCTCGGCTCCACCCAGCAGCCACTCGTTCCGCAGCAGGCGAACGAAGCGGGTCATGGCCCGGCGCACGTCAGGGTGCGTCCAGGACATGTCATGACGGGCCAGGGCCTCGTAGGTTTTCGGGCCACGTTCTGCCAACAGGATGTTCTCGAACCAGTCGGTGAGGGGCCACCCACCGCCCTCGCCGGCGGGGAGCGCAAAGGGCGTCACATTTCGTGCGGCCAGGGCACGTGCTGTGGTTTCCAAATCCTCCAGGGAGCTCAGGGTTGGTGGGCGTGCAAAGGCGTCTGGCCTGTACCAGAGCAGGCTCTTGCTGGCCGCCCGCACGGGCACGCCGTAGAGGGTGCCCTCGTAGCTCGCCAGTTCCACCCAAGCCGCCGAATACTCGCGCCGTACCACAGCGGTGACGTCGGGGGACAAGGGGGGAATGGCTCGGGCCGAAGCGAGTTCCCACAGCCAGTTGGGCTTGGGTAGCACCACCACGTCGGGGGGCACACCGGTTTCCACAGCGGCTAGGAGGGCGTCGCCACTTCGGCCTCGCCGGTGTACTCCACCACGATGCCTGTGCGGGCCGTGAAGGTCTCCAGAGCGTACAGGAAGCCGGCCTCATCACCTCCGCGCCAGGAGGCGAGCAGGCGCACGCGGTCGGCCGGGGGGGAGGTGGGAGAAGGGCGGGGCGTGCCCCACGGTGGTGCCTCGCCCGGCGGTGGCGGTTGAATTTGGCCACACCCTCCCACCAGGAGCATCAAAACGACGAAAAACAGCATTTGCCAAGGGAGCACGGACTCACGCCCCCTCATAGATCACCCCTTGCCTGGCGTCCAAGGTGATTTTCTGGCCATCCTCCAGACGGTGTGTGGCCCCTTTAACGCCGACCACTGTGGGCACACCCAATTCCACGGCCAGCAGGGCGGCGTGGGAGTCCGTTCCTCCCCGCTCGACGATCAGCCCGGCCGCCCGCTGGGCCACGTCGATGAAGGAATGGTCGGTTTTCGGGGCGACGATGATTTCGTCCGGCCCAATTTCCAACGAGGGGTCCACCGGTGGGATGAGCTTACGCACCCGGCCGGTCACCACATGGTCGCCGATGCCGGTGCCTCGGCCCAGGACGCGCCGGATGGAGTGCACCTTCATCAGGTCCGTGCTCCCGGGCGGGCTGCCGGCCATGCCGGCGGCCAGGACGACGATATCCCCCTCCGCAGCGAAGCCCTCGCGCCGGGCGACATCCACGGAGGTCTCGATCATCTTGTCCGTGTTCTCGGTGCGAGGGGCCAGAAACGGATGAACGCCCCAATGGAGCACAAGCCGACGCTGAACAGCGACGTTAGGCGTGGTGGCCACAATGAGCTGTGGGGGGCGGAACTTGCTCACCAGGCGCGCTGTGCTGCCCGACATGGTGGGCGTGATGATGGCACGGGCCTTCAATTCCATGGCTGTCATGACCGCGGCGTGGGCGACGGCCTCAGCGACGCTGTGATGGTATTCGGATGCCCTGATGGGCTTGGGCAAGTGCTCGACGAGGGCTTCCTCAGCCCGGGCAGCAATGCGGGCCATCATGCGCACGCTCTCGACTGGATAGGCGCCGGAGGCCGTCTCGGCCGACAGCATGACGGCATCGGTGCCGTCGAAGATGGCGTTGGCCACGTCGCTCGCCTCGGCGCGTGTGGGACGCGGGTTGTGTACCATGGATTCCAGCATCTGGGTGGCCGTGATCACGGGCTTGCCGGCCACATTGCACGCGCGGATGATCTCTTTCTGGATCAAAGGCACCTCTTCGCTGGAGGTCTCGATGGCCAAGTCGCCCCGCGCGACCATAATGCCATCTGCGGCCTGGATAATGGCGTCTAAATTGCTGAGTGCCTCCGGCTTCTCGATCTTGGCAATAACCGGCACCAGGTGGCCGAAGGCCGACGCCTGCCGAATGAGTTCTTTGAGTTCCAGGATCTCCTGGGCCGTGCGCACGAAGGAGAGGGCCACCCAGTCCACGTGGTGGAGCAGGGCGAACTGCAGGTCGTGTCGGTCTTTGTTGGTGATGGCCGAGATGTTGAGGGAGGTGCGGGGCAGGTTAAGCCCTTTCTTGCTCCGCAACACCCCACCGACGATGACCCGTGCCTCCACAGCGTGTTCCGCTGTGTTGACGACTTCAAGTTCAATCAAGCCGTCGTCGAGCAAGATGCGGTCGCCGGGTTCCACAGCTGCAGGAAGACCCTCACACTGGACGGGGATCACGCCGTTATGGCCGACATCCTCCTCAGTGCTCAGCGTGACGAGTTGGCCGGCTTCCAGGCGAACACCTTCTCCCTCGATGGTGCCCACGCGCAACTTGGGCCCTTGCAGGTCGGCCAGAAGAGCAACGGGTTTGCCCACCTGAGCGGCAGCCGCGCGCACGAGCTCAATACTCCTGGCGTGAAAGGCGTGATCGCCGTGGGAGAAGTTCAGGCGGGCCACGTTCATGCCGGCCCGGATCATGGCCTCGAGGACCTGGTGGTCTTGGGATGCCGGGCCGATGGTGGCCACGATCTTGGTGCGCAGCGGTTGGGTCATAGGGCCTCACTCCTCCTCGATCTCGTCAAGGACGGCCACGCCGGGCAGGGTTTTGCCCTCCAGAAATTCGAGGGAGGCGCCACCCCCGGTGGAAACGTGGGTCATCCGGTCGGCCAAGCCGGCCTGGCGCACGGCGGCTGCCGAGTCGCCGCCCCCCACCACGGTGATCGCCTGGTTCAGCCCGGCCAGCACGCGGGCGATGGCAAAGGTGCCCTCGGCGAAGCGGGGAAACTCGAAGACGCCCATGGGCCCGTTCCAGAAGACGGTGCGGGCCGAGCTGAGCACGTCGGTAAAGGCCTGTACGGTGCGCGGCCCGATGTCCACGACCATGTGGTCTGGCGGGATGTGCGCCACGTCCACGACGTGGGCCTCGGCGTCGGGGGCAAAGCGGTCGGCGACGACCACATCCACGGGCAGGCGGAGCTTGTCACCCGCCTGTTCCAGGAGCTGGCGGGCCAAATCGGTGGCCTCCTCGTCCACAAGGGAGCGTCCCACGTCCAAGCCTTTGGCCTTGAGGAAGGTGTTGGCCATGCCGCCGCCGATAAGGATGGCGTCGGCTGTCTGGAGAAGCCGGCGGAGCACGCCGATCTTGTCGGCGATCTTGGCGCCTCCCAGAACAACGACGAAGGGGCGCTGGGGTGCGCTTAACACCCGACCCAGCATCTCCAGTTCCCGTTCCATGAGAAAGCCAGCCACGGCCGGGAGGTCGGGACGCACTTGTTTGACGCCAGTCGTGCTGGCGTGGGCGCGGTGCGCGCTACCAAAGGCATCGTTCACGTACAAGTCGGCCAGGGCGGCCAAGCGGCGGGCCAGTTCGGGATCGTTCTTCTTCTCCCCCGGCTCGAAGCGGGTGTTTTCCAGCAGGAGCACGTCGCCGGGCGCCATGTGTGCCACGGCCTCGTCCACCTCAGGGCCCACGACGGCATCCATTTTTGTGACCGGCTTGCCCAGAAGCGTTTCCAAGCGCTTGGCCACAGGGCCCATGGTGAAGCGGTCGCGGTTCTCGGGCGTGGGACGGCCAAGGTGGCTCATGAGGATGACTTTGGCGTTTTGTTCTAGCAGGTGGCGGATGGTGGGCAGCGCTGCCCGAATGCGAGTGTCGTCGGCCACGGTGCCGTCCTGGATGGGCACGTTGAAGTCCACGCGCACCAACACGCGCTTGCCGCTCACGTCCACGTCGCGCACGGTTTTCTTACGACGGGTTGCCATGGGTGTGCCTCCTGTTCATGGATTGTGATTGAGTTCATGGGAGCCGCGCTGACGCCAACGCGCACGGGATGGCGCGTTCAGGCGTGCAGCAACCATGCTTTCAGGCGATGCCACCACGTTCGCTCCGGGCGTTGTGCGCACACGCTCCCGTTTTGGCCGTTCACCAGCAGGGTGAGAGGGGCGGCGTGACCCCGCACGTGCCACGGAATAACCCAGACGGGCACCATCACGAGGGCGAAGCGCTCGACCACGACGGTGATGAGCCGCTCGTCGGCCCTCTCCGACGAGGATGAGGAGGGCCGGCCTTGGTGGGCTCTCCACTCCCGCGCGCGCTGATGGACCAGGCTGCGGGCGACCAGGGAGGCGTCGGCCACGGAGAGGGTGTAGACCTCCGCCGGCCAGCCGGCCAGGAAGGACGGGTGGTAGGGGCGCGTGCCGGCGTAGTCAAAGGAGTGTGCACAGGTGCCCAAGTTGTCCGGCAGGGAGGAAGTGGCCACGACGGGCAGGTCTTCTTCGAGGAAGAGCCGTCCGCTCCCCTCGCCGTCCTTCACCACGCCGAGCACGTCGAAGGTCCACACCGGCAGGTAGACCCCCTGTGGTGTGCTCATTTGCACGTGTCGGCGGAGGTAATGCTGGTCCAACCAATGGTGGGCCTGGCTGATGGCTTCGGCCTCGGGGATTTGGGCCACGATGATGCTTGTGGGTGGTACCAACGCGCGCTCTTCAACCACGTCGGCCACGTAGGTGCTACGGCAATAGGGGCAGGAGAAGGAAAGGGAATCGGTTTCCAAAAAATAGTGGGCCCCACACGTTTGACAGGTAAACGTGCGGGCACGGGTGGCCGTAAGGTGGCCGCGCGCGGTGGCCAGCGCCACGAGGAAGTCGTGGTCCCGGTGAAGCGGTTCATGTTCCAGTGCCTCGGCGGGGAGGGAGAGAGCGAAGCCGCAGTGGCAACACCGGAGTGCCGAGTCACCGGGAACGAACATCATGGGGGCCCCACACTGGGGGCAGGCAAAGCGCCGAGCCGGGCCGGTCGTGGGAGAAGGCGAAGGGACAGGGGCGCCGAGGAGTGTGGAGTCAACGAGCTCCTCTCGCCGAAGTTCTCCGTCCAGGATGGCGAGTTCACGCCGGGCTTCCGGGTGGATGGGGTCGAGGCTGAGGACCTGTTCCAGGTGTTCCCGCTTCTCCGCCGGATCGTCACTGACCTGAGCGAGCCAGTAGTGGGCGTTCACTCGCTGGCGTCGGCTTGGCCGGCGTGCCAGCACTCGCTCGAGAAAGGCTCGTGCTTCCTGGTACTCGCCGGCCTTGGCGGCGCCAATGGCGTGGGCCAACAGCAGACGGCTCATATCATCGGTCATGTCAGTGCCTCCGGTGTTCCGGCCCGGCCCGTGGCCGTCGTGAACGGGAGGTGTGTGGCTCCTCAGCTCGGCTGGGACGATGCCGACACGAGAACGCCGGTGGCCTGCGCGTGTTCGGCCGCGTCCTGGTGGGCCGGGAGGCCGCGCATGCTGAGGCGAATGCGTCCTCGCTCGCGGTCCACAGCCAACACGCGCACATCCACCACTTGGCCCACGTGGACCACTTCGTGGGGGGTGCGCACGAAGTGGTCGGCGAGTTCTGAGATGTGGACCAGGCCGTCCTGTTTGACGCCAATGTCCACGAAGGCGCCAAAGTCCACCACGTTGCGCACGGTGCCCCGCACGACCATGCCCTCGCGCAGGTCGTCCACGGTGAGCACGTCACGGCGTAGAACGGGAGGGGGCAGGTCATCGCGGGGGTCACGCCCGGGCTTGGCCAAGGCATCCAGAATGTCCTGCAAGGTGGGCTCGCCTACTTGCAATTCGTCGGCCAGTTCGGCCGTCCGGGCACGCAGGTCCTCAAGGGGAAGGAGCTCTGCCAGACGAGTACTGTGAGGCACGGCGTCAAAGCCCAGACGGCGGAAGAGGGCTTCGACCACGTGGTAACTTTCAGGGTGAATGGCGGTGTTGTCCAGCGGGTTCTCCCCATCAGGGACGCGGAGAAAGCCGGCTGCCTGCTCGAACGCCTTGGGGCCCAGGCCGCGCACGTCGAGCAGGGCCTCACGGGTGCGGAAGGGGCCGTGGGTGTCCCGGTGGGTGACGATTCGCTCGGCCAAGCGGCGGTTGAGGCCGGCCACCCGGGCCAAGAGGGCGGGCGAGGCCGTGTTGACGTTCACGCCTACGGCGTTGACCACTGATTCTACCACGGCATCCAGGGCAGCGGCCAGCTTTTTCTGGTTGACATCATGCTGGTAGAGGCCCACCCCGATGCTCTTCGGGTCGATCTTCACCAGTTCAGCAAGAGGATCTTGAAGCCGGCGGGCAATGGAGACGGCGCCGCGCATGGCCACGTCCATGTCGGGCAGTTCCCGTCGGGCCAAGGGCGAGGCGGAGTAGACACTGGCGCCGGCCTCATCCACGAGAGCGTAGGCAGGCCGGTGTGGGGTGCCGTCCAGCTCGGCCAGGAGTTCGGCCACCAGCCGTTCTGTCTCGCGGCTGGCCGTGCCGTTGCCGATGGCGATGGCCTGCACGCCGTGGGCCTTGATAAGGGCTTGCAAGGTGGCCTTGGCCTCGGACCACTTGCGTTGAGGGTCGTGGGGGTAGATTGTGGCGGTGGCGAGCACTTTGCCGGTAGGATCACAGACAGCCACCTTACACCCGGTGCGGTACCCGGGATCAATGCCCATAACTGTGTGCCCTGTCAAGGGCGGTTGCATGAGCAGGTGGCGCAGGTTGCGACGAAAGGTGGCGATGGCGTGCTCTTCGGCCCGCTCGGTGAGTGAGCGGCGCACATCCCGCTCGACGGCCGGGGCCAGGAGACGGGAGAAGCCGTCCTCAATGGCGGCGCGCAATTGTGGGGCGAAGGGAGAGTCAGGATCGAGACCCACATGACGCTCGATCCAACGTATTAGGGGAAGTGGGTCCACAGCAAAGGTGACGCGGAGCGCTCCCTCCCGCTCGCCCCGGTTGATGGCCAGTATCTGGTGGGGCAGGAGTTCGTCGACAGGGGCCTGAAACTCGTAATAGAGTTCGTACTTGCGGGCGGGATCGGCAGCAGGATCGGCGAGTCGCACGCGGAGATCGGCCTGGTTGAGGTAAAAGAGGCGGGCGGCTTGGCGCACGTTGGCTGTTTCGGCCACGTGCTCGGCGACGATGTCGCGTGCGCCGGCCAACGCGGCTTCCACGTCGGGCACCTCGTCGTTCAGGAATGCTGCGGCTGCCTGGTGAGGCTCCTCGTCGTGAGGTTGGGCCATGATCCGCTCGGCCAAAGGCTCCAAGCCGCGCTCACGGGCCACGGTGGCTCGGGTGCGCCGCTTGGGCTTGTAGGGCAAGTAGAGGTCCTCAACAGCCTGGAGCGTGGGGGCGGCCAAGATGGCCTCCCTGAGCTCGTCGGTCAGCTTGCCCTGTTCGGCAATGCTCTTGAGCACTGTCTCCTTGCGGGCGGCCAAATGGCGCAGGTATTCCACGCGTTCCTGGACCTGGCGAATCTGCTCTTCGTCAAGCGAGCCCGTCACTTCCTTGCGATACCGGGCAATGAAAGGGACAGTGTTCCCCTCGTCGAGCAGGCGAATTGTCCCCGCCACCTGGTAGGGTTGGAGGGAGAGTTCGGCGGCGATTTGGGTTGCGAATTGGTCCATGTGATCTCCTCCCTTGAGATGACGCCTGAGGAGTATTATAGCCGAAGCCCCGGCGTTGACGAGAAAGGGTGGGAAGTCGAAGATGACAGGTCTCCTTGGGTCCAGTATAATGTGAAGAATGAGGGGAAGAGGAGGCAACCGCATGCTCCGAGAGCGTGGCACGAAAGGGGACGCAGGCGCGTTGAGCCTCTCCCACAGAGCCTGCTAAGTTGACCCCTCCACTGAGCCTTCCTCCACAACGCTGCGCCGTAAGTGTTCCGAGTCGGGGGCGGTATGGGACATGCCCGGTGCCACGCATGAGCGGCTGAATGCATGTGGGGTGTCAGGTACGGGGCACAGGGGCATGGAATGCGAGATGCCGGCAGTGTCTCGGGAGCGCCTCACGCCACGTGCAGCGGGCTGACTCGTCCCCATCCGGTGCACTCGTTCCGGCCTCTCCCGCTGCGAACGTTGGCCGTTGCAAGAACGTTGAATTCGAACTGGATCCTCAACCCGGAGGGAACCCATGTCCACTCTCACGGTTACCCTGTGTACCCGCACCCCCGTCTACACCGGCGGCGTGGACGGGACCATGAACCGCATCCACGAAACGGGCATCATCGGCAGTTTGCGGTGGTGGTACGAGGCCATCGTGAGGGGATTGGGAGGATGGGCGTGTGATCCGGTTTCGGATGGACGCTGCCCGGATAGAGATGGCAACTATTGTGATGTCTGCGCAGTTTTCGGGGCCACGGGCTGGCGGCGCCGGTTTCGGTTGGAGGTAGAAGATAACACGCAGCCCATCTGGAGCCCGCCGGCCAAAATGCTCAACATCCGCCCACCCGGCCGAAAGCGAGGTTGGTATCTACCACCGGGGAAGATGGGTGAACTCACCCTGCGCTTCATCGGTGAGCCCAGGGTGCTTTCTCTAATGGCCAGCATGTTGCTTTTCCTGGAAAAATGGGGCAACCTGGGCGCCAAGCCGCAGTTGGGGTATGGGGTATTCAGCATAGAAAACCATGATAAAGTGCAAAAGTGGGCTGAGAAATGGCAATGGAAAGTGTTGGGAAGTCAGCAGCCATCGGGAAATCTCCCCGACCTGCGGAGATTTGGGTTTTTCCAGTTCCGCTTTTCCCCTTCCCAGCCTGGGTGGTGGACAAAAGTTCCCGGACTGACTTATGTGGCTCGGCATGTTCAACCGCTGGTGAGCCGCCATCAGGTCGTACCGGTAAGCCCGGCCTTGAAAAACGAATGGCGTTTTCATCAGTGGCAGAAGTCATGGGGGGACGCTCGGGACGTTTTTGGCACATTGAGGCCGGACCGGAAGCGCAGCCGTGTGGTGGTCAGTTGGGCATATGCCCAAGGGGACTCCTGGGAAGTTAGGGGTTGGGTATGGTTACCACCCCAACCATTGACAGCGAAGCACCTGTGGAGCCTTTTGGCGGATCAGCAGATTTGGGCGCAGGTCATCCATTCTGGCAGCTTGCACCCAAAGGAACCCGTTTCAACACCTCAAGAGTTGGTCCAATTTTTGGAGGAAGGCCGATGATTCAGAGACTGGTTATCCATAGATTTCGTGGCATTCGGGAAGGCGTTTTGGAGGACCTGGGGAAAATCAACCTGCTCATCGGGCCGAACAACAGCGGGAAAACGGCCATTTTGGAGATGCTCTATCTGGGCACCCTGGCCGGGCGGGATTGTGATGTGGTGATGAAATACGGTGAGCCCAGTGCTTGGCCGGCCAAGACTTTGCTGCCCAGAGATATGCTTGGTTACGAAGCCATCCCGCGCTTACGGGTTCGCCACGGTGAAAGCAAAAAGTGGAGCGAAAGTCCGGCTTACATCACGGAGGAAAAGACCTTAGGGATAGCCCTTGAACATTTACCCGAAGGGCATCCTTTGAGGGATTTTGAACTGTCGTTAGCACCAGGTGCCCCAGGGCGCGGTCATGGCTTCGCCCAAGCCGATGTGCAGCGTATTTCTTTATTTCGTCTGGAACCCTGGGCAGATGGGGGGAAAACACCTGATGAAAGACTCATCCCGAATTTATTTGACGAATACGGAGTAATATTGGATAAAGGGACATGGGTTTATCTATGGGAATCTCCCTTTGTTTATAAATGGGATCCGACACAGCCTCTGGATTATCTGGCTATATGGGCTTTTGAAGGAAAAGCACCAGATCCAACGAAGGTCCTGTTTTTTGATTTTCACAGTGCAGAGCAACACTTCTTGGAATATTTCGCAAGCAGAGCGTATAAGACCATCCCCGATTGGGAAGACAAAATCGCCCGGCACATAGGTGCTGTATTTCAGGAACTAGAGGATGTCCGCATTTCGGTCAAGCCCTTAGAAGGGAGAAAATGGACCGGATATGTGGAGTGGCCGAACAAAACACCCATCCCCATTGACCACTTCGGCGACGGCGCCCGCCACGCCTTCAAAGTCCTGGCCGCCTTGGTTGCCCTGGCCGAATCCGTAGACGAAGACCATCCCGGCCTTTTCCTCTGGGAAGACCCGGAGCTCTTTATGCATCCAGCGACCCTGGGGCGGCTTTTAGACGCCGTGATGAAGATTGTGGCCGATAAGCCCATCCAGGTCTTTATGACCACGCAGAGCCTGGAGATGATTGCGTGGATAGCACATCTCGCCACTGGCTTGGAAAATATGTCCGAAGTACAATTTTATTCCTTAATGCTGCGCAATGGAGAATTGAAAAGCCACAAGTTCGATGCCAATGCCGTTCTTGAATGGCTTAAGGGAGGGTTAGACCTCAGGGAGGTAAGTACAGGTCTTATTGAGAACTTTCCTTTGATATGGCGCCTAAAAGATTCGATGGGAGGAGCACCATGGTAATGGTTTATTGCGAAGGACCGACTGAGTGGTATGTAATTCGTAAGTTGTGGAAGAATGGCGTGCTAAGCGGTGCAAATCTTATTCAACCTGACAATGCAGATGTTCATATAAAAAACAATCCTCAAAGCATAGATACTCGCTTTCTAAGCAACTTACCTGCCCAGTGGGATAAATTTTTGCTAATATATGACCAAGAAAATAAACATACACCTAGAGAATGGATAGATCAAAACCTATCTCATCTGGGAGAATGGAACAAAGTAGAGCCCGATGACAATGTATTCTGTTTAATGGTTAATAGCAGGTTGGTTTATGTTCATATCAACACTGCTCCTTCTCCAAATGAGAGCAATGACTACAAGGATTTTGATGGATATTTGTTGGATTTAATTAAGAAAGTTGAAGATAAAGTTGCTCAGAGGCTATTTCAAAATCTTCCAGCTTATATACGTAGCGCTGCGCCTTCGTCAAATATACATCACACGATACATCAAATGGGCTTACAAGATATTCCAGATCTAATGGATAAAAATAAGTTCCCCATACAACGTTCAAAAGGAATAATATACGCCTATATAACAGCTCTACAACTATCAAAATCTCATGTCTGGTTTTCCGAAAAGTTGATAGACGCATGTTTACAAAACGGATATACATATCAAGTAAAACAAGCCTTTCAAACGTTTATTAACGCTTGGGACAACCTAATAAAAGGGAAATGCCCATGAAATACGAATTCCACGCCCAATACGCCTTTGCCCTGCAGGACAGCACCACCCCAGGTCTTTGCCCTGGACTGGCTGGTGGGCAAATCCACCCAAACGCCCCACCGCTGGCCAGAAATCAGGGAACTTGGTCCCGAAAGTGACGACTTCGCCCGGCTGATGGTGCTGGCACAAGCCATCATTACCGGATACAAAGACTATGCCCGGGTGGGTGGACGCAAAGACCCCGGCGGTCTGTATTACTGGATTCTCCACAAAGGCGAAGAGTGGCTGCGGGAACGGGTGAATTTTATGCGGGATACCTTAGGTCTTGAGACCAATAGTCCCCTCACCCCACTCCTCCCTGACCTCACCACCTTCCCGCCGGGCTCGTGGGCCGTGCGCCTCACCTTCACCCTGCGCAAGCCTTACCTCAGCAGGGACGATGCCGACTTCTACATCCTGGACAACCCCGTCAAAAAGGAGTGGGTCTTCAAGGTGCCTTATGTGGCCCCCAGCCAGTGGAAGGGCGCGTTGCGGGCGGCAATGCGCCGCTTGCGCGGCTACACTACTTGGGAAGATGAAGTCCAAGACCAGCAAATGGTTCGCCTTTTTGGGAACGTCAAAGGAGAAGATGTAGACTTTTCAGCCGGGCGCCTCCACTTCTACCCCACCTTCTTCGATCGCATCGGCCTGGAAGTCATCAACCCTCACCCGCGGGCGACCGGTGCAGGAGACCGTCCCATCTATTTTGAGTGCGTGCCCGCAGACACATCCGGCGTCTTCACCCTGCTCTATGTGCCGCTGGATGCCGGGCCAAAAGACGAGGACACCGTCAAAAGCGACCTGAAAGCCGTAGCCCGCGGCATCCGGGCTATGCTCACCGAATACGGCTTCGGCGCCAAGACCAGCAGCGGTTACGGGGTGGCG
Source organism: Ardenticatenia bacterium (assembly GCA_030949995.1). Lineage (GTDB taxonomy): Bacteria > Chloroflexota > Anaerolineae > Ardenticatenales > Ardenticatenaceae > WFWG01. The sequence goes on along the minus strand of JAUZRY010000085.1, from coordinate 4,369 downwards.
GATGTGGACGAGAAAACGATCACGATAAACGCCAACGGTATTGTAGGGGCACAAGATATTTTCAGGCAGTATTTTAGAGGGGCACAAACAATGTAGGGGCACGGCATGCCGTGCCCCATAAACAGGGGTAATACCATGACCTACGACCCCAGGCGCCACCACCGCCGGTCCATCCGCCTGAAAGGGTATGATTACACCCAACCCGGTGCCTATTTCGTCACGATATGCACCCACAACCGGGAACCGTTGTTCGGTCGGGTGGTGGATGGGGAAATGGTGTTGAACGCATACGGGGAAATCGTGTGGGCGTGTTGGCGGGAAATTCCTGACCATTTCCCCCATGTGGAATTGGATGCGTTCGTGGTCATGCCCAACCATGTACACGGCATCATATGGATTGTGGATGATGCAGGGGCGACGCGTGCCCACGCCAAAAATGTAGGGGCGACGCATGCGAACGTAGGGGCGACGCATGCGTCGCCCCTACGTGGCCCGCGGGGCCCGGCACCGGGGTCGTTGGGGGCCATTGTGGGTTCGTTCAAATCCGCCGTTACCAAACGCATCAACGAAATGCGCGGCACACCGGGCGCCCGGGTATGGCAACGCAATTATTACGAACATATCATCCGTAATGAACGGGCCCTCAACGCTATCCACAATACATCGCCGAAAACCCCCTGCGCTGGCACCTGGACCGCCATAATCCTGACCGCGAGGGCTACGACCCGCTGGCCCGGGAAATCTGGCGCCTTATCCATCCACCCGCCAGGAGAAACAGGCCCAAACACCCCAAGACCTTGTCTTCGACGGACTGACGGAGGGCCAACATGAACCGTGCCGAAGGCCCAGAACGGACACTGATAGAAAAACCCCTCACCCGCGAAGCCGTGTTGCACCTGCTCGCCCAGCACAGGGAAGAGCTGCGCCGCCGCTTCCGGGTGAAATCCCTGGCCCTCTTCGGCTCGGTGGCCCGCAACGAGGCCGGCCCCGAAAGCGATGTGGATATTCTGGTGGCATTCGAGGGTGGTGTGGGCTTGTTTACCTTCGTCCAGCTGAAAATGTATCTGGAATCTGTTTTGGGGCACTCCGTGGATCTGGTTACCTGGGACGCTTTACGGCCGGCCATGCGAAAACACGTGATGGAGGAACTGGTCTATGCCACATAGGGATTGGCGTCTCCGCATTCACGACATCATTGAAGCCATCGAAAAAATCCTTCGCTACACCGAAGGCATGACTTTTGAGGAATTCGCCAGAGACGAACGCACCGTGGATGCCGTGATTCGCAACTTCACAGTGATTGGAGAAGCATCCCGCCACATTCCGCAGGAGATCGAACAACGGTATGCCGATGTCCCCTGGCAGGAAATGCGTGGCATGCGGCATATCCTTGTGCATGAATACTTTGGCGTGAGCATGCAGATTCTATGGCATACCATCAAGCACGATTTGCCCCCGCTACTTCCGAAACTCAGGTCTGTACTCAAAGAGAATCCGCCATGAACGAGAAATCCCTCAACACCTACCTCCAGCGCCTGGCCCGGGAATATACCGAAACCCTCAAGGAAACTCTGGGGGACAGGCTGGTTTCGGTGGTGCTTTTTGGCTCGGTGGCCCGGGGCGAGGCGGGGCCGACTTCGGATATCGACCTCTTCGTGGTGCTGGAGGAAGCACCTCGGGGGATGAGACGGCGCCGCGCCTTACTTGAACCGGCCCGTCAGCGCCTGACGCCCGCGCTGGAAGCCCTGTGGCAGCAGGGCATCTACACCGACTTTGTGGAAATCATCCGCAGCCGCGAGGAGGCCCGGCGCTTCCACCCCGTTTACCTGGACATGACCGAGGAGGCCGTCATCCTGTACGACAAGAACGCCTTTTTCGCCGGCATCCTGGAGCGCCTGCGCCGACGCCTGCAGGAACTGGGCGCGCGGAAAAAGCGCATCGGTAAGGTCTGGTACTGGGACCTCAAGCCCGACTTCCGGCCCGGGGAGGTGATCGAGCTGTGAACAACCATCAGATGAAGTCCATGAAACCACCCCGCCATATCGTCTGGAGCACGGATAAAATTGACCTGAACGACCCCTTCCAGCGGCGCTGGTACATCCGCCAGGTGCTGCTGCACGGCCGGGCCGAGGACATCCGCACGCTGGACTTAAACGAAGTGGCCCGCCTCCTGGACGACCTGGACCTGCCGCCAGTGGTTTATCATCTGTGGAAGGCGTTTCTGGAGGAGAGAGGCCGTGCTGAAAGGTAAGGGCGTGCTCACGCCGCTGCAAAAAGAGGCCCTTCGTGTTTTGGGCCGGATGCCGGATATCCAGCACTTTTTACCTCACCGGCGGCACAGCCCTGGCCGAGTTTTACCTGGGGCATCGTCTTTCCTTCGACCTGGACCTGTTCACCACCGAGGAACGGCTGCCCCTTCCCTTCTCGCGCCAGGTGGAGCAAATCTTTCCCCAACAGGGATGGGAGGTTCGGGTGCTCCGCCGTTTTGCCACCCTTGTGGAGATGACGGTGGGCAAGGGTGGAGAAAGCCTGCGTCTTGACCTGGCTGTGGACACGCCCTTTCGCTTCGGAAAGCCCTTACCCACGCCCTACGGTGTGCCTGTCAACGACTTGCAGGACCTCAAAGCAGAAAAAACGCTGGCCTATTATGGGCGTGCGGAACCCCGGGACGCGGTGGATTTATACTTCCTCCTTCAGGAAGATTCCCTGCAGGACCTCATGAACCTGGCAAAACAAAAAGACACGGGTTTCGATGCCTATTGGTTCGCCGTGGCCTTACAGAAGGCAGAATCTTTCCCCGATGAAGCGGAACGCTGGCCGGTCAGGATGCTTAAACCTTTTGATCCACGAATTCTGAAAGCCCGGTTTCTGAGATTCGCCCGCGAAATTATGGAACAGATTCTGGGCAAAGGGGAATCACTATGAGCAGGGCAGCATTCCACGAGCACCTCGTTCGCCCGCTGGCCCAGGAGGGTTATAACGAAACGAAGTTCATCAACCTGCTGCGCCGCATCGCGCCCACCTTCAGGCGGGTGCAGGAGCCCCTGGACTTCGCGCTCCGGGCCGATGAACCCTTTTCCGAAGCCCGCCAGCTGGGCCTGATCGAATTCCAGGACGCCACTACCGTGCTCGTGGCCGCGGTGCGGGTGGAGGGCGAGCTCACCGCCCGCACCAGCCGGCGCAAGCAGTATGACCTGGCCAAACGCGTGCTCAAGGCTACCAACCACAACGGGGGAATCTTCGCCTTCCACGACGACGCAGGCCGCTTCCGCCTTTCCCTGATCACCGTCACCTATCACGGCACCCGTCGGCGGTTCAGCACCTTCCGCCGCTACACCTTCTTCGTCGACCCCGCGCTCCCCAACAAGACCTTCGTCCAGCAGTTCCGCAAGGCGGATTTCTCCACCCTCGAAGGCATCCTGGAAACCTTCTCCCTGGAAGCCGTCTCCGACGAGTTCTACCGGGAATTTAAACCCTACTTTGACCGCCTGGCAGAGAGTGTGCAGGGAACCAACGACCCAACCCTCAAGCAGGACTTCGCCCTGCTCTTCGTCATCCGCACCATCTTTCTGGGGTTTGTGCAAAAACGGGGCTGGTTAGGAAAGAATCCTCGCTTTTTACAAAACTTCTGGCAGGAGTATCTGCAATGGAAAGAGGCTCACGCTCTTGATGAAGACCGCTTTTACAGCGACTGGCTGGAACCCCTCTTCTTTGAGGCCCTCAGCTCCCCGCCGGGGCGCAAAGTGGCTTACGGCCACGCGCCCTTTTCCGAAGAAACCCAGCAGGCCCTGCAGATCTCCCCGTACCTCAACGGCGAGCTCTTCCGCCGCAAGCGGGGCATCGACGACCGGGGCCTCTGGCTCCCCGATGTGCTCATAGGTGACTTTTTCGAGTTCCTCTTCCAGTACAACTTCACCGTGGAGGAAAACGAGCTCTACGACGAGGAACTGGAACTCAACCCCGAATTCCTGGGCATCATCTTTGAACGGCTCACCAACATGGAACAGGGGGCGGTTTATACGCCGAGGGTGGAAGTGGATATGATGTGCCGCCTGGCCCTGGTCAAGTGGCTGGAGCGGACCACCGATATCCCCCGGAAACCCTGTACCGCCTCTTCTTCCCCGCCGAGGACCCGTGGGAAACCCGGCTCACTGCGGAACAGATCCGCACCCTGATTGACCGTCTGGAAAGCGTCACTGTGTGCGACCCGGCCGCGGGCTCCGGCGCGTTTGAGGTGGGGATGCTCCAGGTGCTGGACCGCACCCTGGAAGACCTGTACAACCGGGAGGAGACGCCCGCCGAGCTGCGGGCCAGGGCGCCTTCGCCCTCTGAGCGCAAGAAAGCCATCATCGCCCGTTCGCTTTACGGC
>JAUZRY010000084.1 GCA_030949995.1 Ardenticatenia bacterium | reverse complement strand
GACGTTGGTGGTTGGGTGGGCCACTCGTCGACACACCAACGCCTCCTCGAGGCCGCCCACAACCGCCTGGCACAGGCCCAGAACGGGGGCGCCCTCGTGGACTTCCACGTCACTTACTGCGGCGATGATATTTTCCTCATCATGACCCACCGCCGCGGTGACAACGATGAGCTCATCCACCGCATCGCGTGGGAGGCCTTCGAGGCGGCCACCCAGGAAGCCAAGGCCCTGAAGCTCTACGGTGCCGGCCAAGACTTGCTCTCCGACGCCTTCTCGGGCAACATCCGCGGCATGGGGCCGGGCGTGGCCGAGATGACTTTCGAGGAGCGGCGTTCGGAGACGGTGATCGTTTTCATGGCCGACAAGACCTCCGCAGGTGCCTGGAACTTGCCCCTCTTTAAGATATTCGCCGACCCCTTCAACACCGCTGGGCTCGTCATCTCCCCGGCGCTCCACGATGGGTTCCGCTTTGAGGTGCTCGACGTGCGGGAGAACAAACTCATCGTGCTCGACACGCCCGAGGAAATGTATGACTTGCTCATGTTCATCGGCGCCCCCTCCCGCTTCACAGTGCGGGCCGTCTACAACAAGAAAGGGGAAATCGCGGCGGCCTCCTCCACCCAACGTCTAGCGCTCATTGCTGGCCGCTATGTGGGCAAGGATGACCCCGTGTGTGTGGTGCGCGCTCAATCCCAGTTCCCCGCCGTGGGTGAGATCCTGGAACCTTTCGCTTGGCCCTTCGTTGTAGAGGGGTGGATGCGGGGAAGCCACAACGGCCCCCTCATGCCCGTGGCCGTTCACCAGGCCCATCCCAGCCGCTTCGACGGCCCACCGCGCGTGTCCGCCTTGGGCTTTCAGATCGCCGAGGGGAAGCTTGTGGGGCCGCGCGACCTCTTCGACGATCCCGCGTTTGACGAAGCGCGCCGCCAGGCCACGCTGATTGCCGACTACCTGCGCCGTCACGGCCCCTTTGAGCCCCACCGGATGCCCATGGAGGAGATGGAGTACACCACTATGCCCGACATCATGCGTCGCTTGGCCGACCGGTGGCGTGTGGTTGAAGGTGATGGCCACGTACCTCAGCCCCCTGTGGCCAAAGAGGTGGTGGACGATTGATGACCATCCGACCGACCGAGCTGCAGGGCGCGGCGGTGCCCGGCGGCTATCACTTGGCCGTCGTGGAGACGCCGCGCCCCTTCGCAGAACAGCGTTGGTTCGAGCTCACCTTAGAAGATGCGCACGGCCGTCAGGCCCGTGAGCCGCTCTTTGTCGGCCTGTTCAGTGCCGGTCGGCCGGCTGACCACATCGCAGGCTGGGTGGACGGCACCCTGTATGACCGAATCTCCTGGGCCCCACAAGAGGAGCACGTGACCGTTGCCGAGGAGGTTCTGCATCGTGTGAGTGCCCTATTAGGCCGGTTGGTACCACCCGGTGGCCGGCTGTGGTTGGCCTACGAGACGTTCGAACGACCAGGCCCCCTCCACACGCGCACGGAGCGCGAACTGACCCAAGGCGTGCCCCCGGCGATCACCCCTGTTGGGGTGTTGCTCGTGGCTGCCGGGTGTTGGGCCGGCATTCGCGACTGGTACATTCCCGAAGGGGGCATGGAGGGGCCGCGCAAGCTCCAGGGCAACAAACCTCTCAACACTGCCCACGCCGAGACGCGCCGACGCCAGCTCCTAAAAGACGTGGAGACATTCTTGCAGCGCGGCTTGCCGGACGGTGACGTGCGCCGTCGCGCTGAACTCTGCCGTCGCCTGCTCACCGGCACGGCCCCAAGGACGTCCTGAGCCCACGCGTGAAGTCCCGCTTTCCCCCGTGGGCGGGATGGCGCACGGTGTCCCCGCGCCATCCAAGGCGTTCGAGTGCTTGGGCAGCCGTGCGCCCCACGGCAATCACCTGCTCGATATTGAAGAGCTCCGCCAGGCGCACCAGATAGGGGACGCCCAAGGTGATCTCCTCGGCCCGCGGGCGCCGGTTGGACCACGGCTCCCCTGGGCGATGGGGGTGCCAGGGCACCACGTTCCAGAGCAAGGGGGGCTGGGGCAGAGACGCGAGAACCCGCCACACTATCGTGGCGGTTTGCTCCCCGACCGGACGGGGCCATTCCGTTGTCTTGCGGTACCCCTTGGCCTCGCCCAGCAGGTCATGGGCCGGCACCCCGGCCAACATGATGACTTCGCTCGTAAAGGGAATGCCGCTCAGGCGACACCCCCGGTATCCTGCCGCCTCGCCCACCAGCATGACGGCTGGCCGGCTGGCGCTCATCTCCTCCAGGTACCGCCGGAGATTGGCCCGCCTGATGGCATTGTGGGGCGTATCCGGCGCGTACTGGTTGTACATGTGGGGGGGCATCTCCGCCTCGGAAAGCATCCTGACAAAATCGCCGAGGCGGTCCGCCCGCACGGCAAGGGCTTGGCTGTTCATGGCTCCCCGATGAGATGGCGTCGTGTCTCATCGCGGTGTTTCTTCAAGAAGGGCATGAACGGCGTGCCCCCCGTGCCGATCTCGGTGGAGTTGCCCGCCTGTCGCTGGGCTTGGCGTTGGACGTAGAGGGCCGCGTATTCCAGGTGTCGCTGCCGGAAGCGCTGGAGGGCCACCACGCACGTGTTGTAGGCCTCGCGCAGCTTCGGGTATGCCCGGTGATGGGCCAGCACGTAGTCCCGCACCGAAGGGCCGACCTCGACAGCCTCGATGAAAGCCCGTTGAGCCGGCGTCATGTATGCCCGCATCTCCAGCAGATAGGGGCGCAGCGGATCATCGGCATGGTCGATCCCCAAGGCGGCGTCGATGGCCGGGATAATGGCCGTTTGAGCGCCGCTGCCCCCCCGGAACTGCTGGGGCGTTCCCCCGTAGTCGGCAACACCCTCGTAGACGATTCCATCAGGGACGGCCGGGTTGTTCTTCCACCCGTTCACGTAAGGCCGCACGCGGTGATAATAAATGTAAGGATCGCAGCGTTCGGGCATTCGGCCCAGCGTTTCGGTCATGGCCTCCAGCCCGGCGGCGATAGCCTCCAAGTGGGTGACGAGAGCGGCAGTGTTGTCCTCGACGACGGCCTTCTGGGCCGGACCAATGGCGGCCAAGGCCCGCCCGGCCACGGCTTCCAAGTGGACGTGCACCAGGATGAACCACTCCTCGTCGATGCCGCCCGCGAAGTTCTGCAGCGTGACAATGTTGCCCAAAGCAATGGGCCCCTCTGGATCGAGCCGACGCCAGTTGGTGAGCACGTAGGATTGGTAGGAGAGCACAGGAGGACGCCCTAAGCGGGTGGCTACGTGGTGCCAAGGCACGGCGATGCCCTCGGGCAGGGCACGGACCGGTGGGATGTCGCCCCAGACGTAAGCGTGGCCGAAAAAGGAAAGCAACAACATGGCCCGTTCCAGCTCGGCTTCAGTGTTGATGGCCTCTGTGGAGAGCACGGGAAGGGCATCCAAGCGGGCGCGAACTTGCCGGGCCACAAGGAGCTTGGGCAACTCGTGGGCTACTTCCTCCCACTCGTCATAGGCCGCAGGCAGTCGCCGGAGGGGATCCTCGGAGGGGAGAAATCCGCGCTCCGGACAGAGAGGATGAGCGTATACCGGCACAGTGGCAGGGGAACGGGTGGACACGGGCATGGCATACCTCCTCTGCGATCCCTGTGGGCCGGTGGCCCATGAAAGATTGGCTCCTCGAAGATAAGTATATTACTGATATACTACTGTGCCTCGGTGGATGTGCAAAACCAGACGTTGGTTCCCCAGCCGGCCATCGGGATGGAGCTCGGCGTGATACCGCCATCGTTCCGTTTTTGACGGCGGTCGTTCTGGGGAGTACAATGCTCTCGAATTGAGCTGAGGAACGCACACAGTTCCCCACGTGGCATGGTGTGTGAACCGGGAGCAAGGGGGCTCACATCACGAGAGTGAGCCCCTTATGTGTTCCTACAGGTGCACAATGGAGATGGACTCCGAGTCCAGGGCACGAGAACAACTGGTTCGGCTCCAATCGATCCTGGAGACCTTGGTCGAATTCGAGGAGACATTCCAGTTCGATGAGGCGTGGGAGCGCATCATTCGCGATGCCGTTCACTTGATGGGCGCCACGCGTGGCACTCTCTTCTTGGTGGACCGTGACCGGAACCGACTCATCCCGCGCGTGTGGTACGGCCAACCCTGGCACGGCCAAGGGCGGCCACGGGGATACGCGCGCGGCGAGGGCATGGCCGGCCGCGTCTGGATCACCGGCGAGCCCATCAACTGCCCCGACGTGCGGCAAGATCCTCGCTTTCGGCGCTCCAACGACCCGCGCTGGAACGAGATTCGCTCCCTGCTCTGTGTTCCCATTCGGGCCCGCGAGCGGGTGATCGGCGTCATTGCCGTGGACAGCACCCGTGAACATGCCTTTCGAGATGAAGACCAACAGGTGCTCATCACCTTGGCCCGCCATGTGGCCACGGCCTTCGAGCGGGCCAAGCTCTACCAGGGATTGAGCGACCTGCGGGCCATTGGTGAACGCCTGAACAAGATGGGCCCCCGCGCGGAATACCGCCAGACACTCCAGAGTATTGTCGAGAAGGCCGTGCGTGTGGTGGCCGCCGGTGCTTCCAGTGCTGGTGAGGCAGCGGCCGTCATTTACGGCTACGATCCGGAACGGGGCGCCTTTGACCGCTCCTCCCGCGTGGCTGCCGGGTGGCGTGAGGACGTGCACGTGGACGATTACCCCCGCCCCGATGGCTTAGGCAATCGGGCTGTTCGACAGCGGCGGCGTGTGCTCTCCTACGAGGAGAACGACGTGAAGCTGCACCCTGCTCAACAGGCTCAGGGGGCGGGGGCCGTGGCCGTGTACCCCCTGATTGCCGCCGACCAGATTCTTGGTGTGCTCTACATCACCCTCCGCGACGAGCGGCGGTTTACCCGCCAGGAACTCATGCTCCTCGACAACTTTGTCAACCAGGCCGCGTTGGCCCTCTACCACACGCGCCGCATCGAAGACGTGAACCGCGTGTTGGCACGCAAGGTCTACGAGTTGGAACAATTGCGCCGGGCCGATGTGCTCATCAGCCGACGGCCACGGCTCAAGGAAGCGCTGGTGGAAATCTTACACATTGCGCTCGAGATGACGGGGGCCAAGTACGGCTCGTTCCGGCTCTACAACCCAGAGACAGGCATGCTCGAGCTGGCGGCCGCGGCCAGCGTGACGCCTTCGCCAGCCGTGCGCCAACCGCTGCCCCTCGACGAGAGCAGCGTGATGGGCAAGGCCGTGCTCTACCGGCGGCCCATCCGCATCGACGACGTGCGGGACCCGGCGTGGGCGAGCATTTACCGCCCTCTGCTCACCGACCCGCCCATGCGCTCGGAGTTGGTGGTGCCCCTTTTCAGCGCCGGTGGGGGGCTAGAAGGGGTATTGAACATCGAGAGTCCCCAACCGGCTGCCTTCACCGAGGAAGATGAGCGCCTGTTGGTGGCCTTGGCCACCCAAGCTGTTATCGCCATTCAGGAAATCAAACTGCTCGATACCATGGCCGAGCTCACCGAGGCCACGTTGACCCACAGCCGAGAGGAACTCTTTGACCTCATCATCCGCCGGGCGTGTGAGCTCATTAACGCGCCCTTGGGCGCCATTTGGCGACTGGTCGAGGAGGAGGGTGAGCCGGTATTGGTGCTCCAGGCCGCCAGCGGGGGCCATCACCGGGGGGACCGTTTGCCCGTGGCCAGCAGTCTCACCGGCCAGGCCATTCTGAGAGGTACTCCCATTACCGTGGACGACGTGCAGCGCGAGCCGCTTCCACTACGTGGACTTGGCCCGACAACAGGGGTGGCGCTCTGCCCTCATCGTGCCCTTGTTGGCCCGTGATGGTGAGCCCATTGGCGCCTTCAGCCTCTACACCACCGAACAGCGCACGTTCAGCGATTGGGACCAACGGCTGTTGAGCGTGTTGGCCAACCACGCGGCTATTGCCATTCGAGACGCGGAGATCCTGGAATCCCTGCGGGAAGCCCGCGAGCGACAGGCCGTGGCCGAGGCCTTTGCCGCCGTGGGTGACATTGCAGCCAACTTGCTCCACCGCCTCAACAATCAAATTGGCACCATCCCGGTCCGCGTGCAGGGGATTGAGGCCAAATGCGTGGCTGAGCTCCAGAACGAGTACTTGGCCAAGAACCTGGCGGCCATTGCCGAGAGCGCTCGTCTGGCCATGCAGACTGTTCGGGAGACGCTGCGCCACCTGCGGCCCATTGAGCTGGCCCCCGTCCGGGTGAGCGATGCCATTTTGGACGCCCTGCGTGAAGTCCACATACCCGCGGACATTACCCTCCACGTGAGCGCCGTCGAGAACCTCCCCGCCGTGCGGGCCGGCCAACCGCAACTTTCCCTGGTTTTCGTGAACTTGCTGGAGAACGCCATTGAGGCCATGCAGGGACGGGGGAACATCGTGATCTCCGGCCGAACCGAGAACAAACACGTGTTCGTTCAAGTGGAGGACACAGGGCCGGGCATTCCGCCGGAGTGGCAACCCCATATCTTCGAGCTGCACTTCTCCGGCACGAACAGCGAGCGCAAACTGGGCTTCGGGCTCTGGTGGGTGCGCACGCTCTTGCGCCGTTTTGGGGGGCACATCTTCCTGGAGAGCCATGTGGGCCAAGGCACGCGCTTTCTCATTCGACTGCCGGTGTGGGAGGAAGACCATGACGTGGCGAGCGCTGATCGTGGAAGATGAGCCGGCCTGGCGAGAGCTCCTGGCCGAGATGGTGGCCGACTTGGGCGCCAGTGTGCGGGCTGTGGCCAGTTACGACGCGGCCATTGCTGCTTTGGTGGAAGGCCCGTACCAACTGGCCCTCATTGACCTCGCCTTGGCCGGCCCGGACCACGAGAACCAGGATGGCCTGCGCGTGTTGGCCCAGTTTCGCCAGCGCTGGCCCCAGGGGCGGGCCATCCTCATCACGGGCTACGGCACCGTTGAGCTCGCTGTCAAGGCGCTGACCGAGTACGGGGCCAGTGATTTCATCCGCAAGGAAGCGTTTGACCGGGAGCGCTTCCTCGAGTCAGTGCGCCGTGCCACGCGCACGCTGCCCCCGATGCCGGCGACCAAGCCAGCCCTCATCCCATCCTCGAAAGGGCCGGCTCCCTCCCCTCCTCCCACAGGCACGTCCGGACGGGTGCTGGTGGTGGAGGACAATTCGGCCTGGCAGGCCATCTACGCCGAGCTGTGTGAGGACCTAGGATGTGCTATGCAGGTGGCCGTCAGCTACGGCGAGGCCCGGGGGTGGCTCGAACATGAGACGTATCACCTGGTGGTAGTGGACTTGATGCTGATCAGCAGCCGGGCACCCTTGGACAATCGGGACGGCTTTCACCTGTTGCGCATCACCCGTGAGAAGCAGGTGCCCACCATTGTGGTGAGCGCCTTGGCCGATCCTCATGAGATTGACGTGGCCTATGAGAAGTTCGGGATTTTTGCCTTCTTCGACAAAGAGGGGTTTCGTCGGGATGCCTTTCTGCATGTGGCCCGTCAAGCGTTGGGGCACCACGGAACAGGCCAGCGCCGGTACATTCCTCCCGATTCCCCCCTTGCAGAGCTGACCGAGCGCCAGCTCGAAGTGCTTCGCTTACTCGCCCAAGGGAAGACCAACAAGGAGATCGCCGAAGAACTGGTCGTGACCACCAACACGGTCAAAAAGCACGTGCTGGCCATTTACCAGAAGTTGGGCGTGAACAGCCGTGCCGCTGCTGCGGCTGTGGCCACACAGCACGGCCTGATGTAGGCTCCCGCGCGGGCGCGGCCCGGTGTGGGATACGAACGGCACGGGCGGTGGGACCTTCACCGCCCGTGCCTCCCGGGGTGTGGGGCTCCGGGGGCCTTCTTAGTGCTCGGCAACCGGTGCCAGGGCACCGCGCGGAACGCGGATCTCCTCCACCAGATCTTGGATCTCCTGGGGTGGTGGTGGCGTGGCGCGGGAGACGGCGTAGGAGACGATAAAGTTCAGGATGGCGCCGACGACGCCAATGCCTTGGGCGTTGATGCCCAAGAACGAGGCGATGATGGGCGCCTCGGTGCCCAGGAGCCGGTTCGACCGCATCAGGACAATCATGATCAGGGTGAAGAAAAGCCCCACCAGGATGCCGGCTGTGGCGCCCTCCCGGTTCATGCGCCGGTCAAAGATGCCCAGGAAAATGGCCGGGAAGAGGCTGGCCGCGGCCAGGCCGAAGGCAAAAGCCACCACTTCGGCCACGAAGCCCGGCGGTCGCACGCCGAAGTAGCCGGCCACCAGAATGGCCACGAAGATCATCACGCGCCCCACCATCAGCCGCTCCGATTCGGTGGCGTCCGGCTTCCAGATGCGGTAGTAGACGTCGTGGGAGACGGCGCTGGACATGGCCAGCAGCAGGCCGGCCGCCGTGGAGAGGGCTGCGGCCAGGCCACCGGCTGCCACAAGTCCCACCACCCACGGCGCCAAGCGGGCCACTTCGGGCGTGGAGAGCACGATGATGTCCCGGTCAATGGTGATCTCGTTGGTGGCCTTGTCGGCTGTCATCTCAAGGACGCCGTTGCCGTTCTTGTCCTCAAACTTGAGCAGGCCGGTCTGTTCCCACTTGACCGCCCAATCGATCTGCTCGATCTCCGCGCGAGTCTTGCCGTGCAGGGTGTTAATCAAGTTGTACTTGGCGAAGACGGCCAGCGCCGGCGCCGACGTGTAGAGCAGGGCGATGAAGAGCAGCGCCCAACCGGCCGAGATGCGGGCGTCGGAGACGCGAGGCACGGTGTAGAAGCGGATGATCACGTGGGGCAGGCCGGCTGTGCCGATCATCAGGGCCAAAGTGATGAAGAAGACGTTGATGAGGGAGAAGTTTTGGAAGGGCCTGATGTACTCCTTCAGCCCCAAATCGACCTGAATCTGGTTGAGACGGACGGCGAAGTCGCTAAAGGTGAAGGCGAGCTGGGGAATGGGGTTCCCCGTGAGCACCCAGGCGATGGAAATGGTGGTGATCAGGTAGGCTGAGATGAGCACCACGTATTGAGCCACTTGGGTCCACGTGATGCCTTTCATGCCGCCCAACACGGCGAAGAAGGCCACAATGGCCATGCCGATGATCACCCCGGTGACAATGTTCACCTGGAGGAAGCGGCTGAAGACGATGCCCACCGCGCGCATCTGGCCGGCCACGTAGGTGAGGGAGATGAAGATGGTAGCGATGGCGGCCACGGCGCGAGCAGTGTGGGAGTAGTACCGGTCGCCGATGAAGTCGGGCACGGTGTACTTGCCGTACTTGCGCAAGTAAGGGGCCAACAACAGGGCCAGCAACACGTAGCCGCCCGTCCACCCCATCAGGTAGACGGCCCCATCGTAGCCCAAGAAGGAAATCAGGCCGGCCATGGAAACGAACGAGGCGCCCGACATCCAGTCCGCGGCTGTGGCGGCCCCGTTCGCAATGGCCGGCACACCACGACCGGCCACGTAGAACCCGGCCGTCTCGCGCACCCGGTTCAGGTAGCCGACGTAGAGGTAAAAGGCAAACGTGAGTCCGACGATGATCAGTGTCCAGGTTTCCGTGCTCATCATGTCCTCCTTTACTCCTCGTGCACGTCGTACTCACGGTCGATTTTGTTCATCCACCAACTGTAGACGAAGATCAGGATGACGAAGGTGATCATGGAGCCCTGCTGGGCGAACCAGAAGCTGAGCGGAATCTGGCCGAAGCGCAGGTTATAGAGGGGGGCTGCCAGCAGAATAGCTCCCCCATAGGAGACGAGCGCCCAGATGGCCAACAGGATGGCGATCGCCTTCAAGTTGGCCTTCCAGTAGGCCACGGCCTTGGAGTTCCGGTTGTTTCGCTCTCCGTCCATAGATCTGTCCTCCTTCGTTGGTCAATTCCTTGCCTTGGTATCCTTGACCTCTCTTGCCGCCATCCTTTCCCGCCGGCGCCTATCACCCCCTTTCACACGCCACTCCGCTCGCCATGTAGGGATTGTCTGTCCCTGCCGATCACTCGTCCTGTCGTTCAGCCCTCAACTGTTCCCAAGCGGCCCGTGCCTCGTCCACAGATCCCTCTTCCTCGATGGTAGTGATGTCGCCGGGGTCTTTGTCGAGGATGACGGCCTTCAACACACGTCTCATGATCTTGCCACTGCGCGTTTTGGGCAACATGCTCACGAAGGTGAGCTCGCCGACCACCGCGACCGGCCCTAATTCGCGGCGCACGGTTTGCACCAGTTCTTGCTTGAGGGCCTCACTGGGCTCATGCCCTGGTCGCAAGACCACAAAGGCCGAAAGCACTTCGCCCTTCACTTCGTCGGGCCGGCCGGTCACCCCGGCCTCGGCCACGGCCGGATGGGTGAGCAGGGCGGTCTCCACTTCGACAGTGCCGATGCGGTGGCCGGCCACGTTCACCACCTCGTCAGCGCGGCCGGCAAACCAGATGTAGCCGTCCTCGTCCACGTGGGCGGCGTCACCGGTGAAGTAGAGGCGCCGGCCGGGAATCCGCTCCCAGTAGTCGCGGAGGTACCGGTCGTGTTCGCCCCACAAGGTGGAGGTAAGGCCGGGGAAGGGGCCGGTGAGGACGAGGATGCCTTTCTCGTTGGGGCCACAGGAGTCGCCCTCTAAGGTGACCACGTCCACGTGGACGCCCGGCATGGGCAACGTGGCTGAGCCCGGCTTGATGGGCACCATGCAGAGGCCATAGGGGTTACCAATAACGGGGCCGCCGGTTTCCGTCTGCCACCAGTGGTCGATGACGGGGATCCGGTCACGGAACACTTCTTTTTGGAGCCAGTGCCAGGCTGGTGGGTTGAGGGGCTCACCAGCACAGACTATTCGTCGGAGTGAGCTCAGGTCGAAGCGGTGGGCCGGCTCGGTGCCGTAGCGCATGAGGAGCCGCACGGCCGTGGGGGCGGTGAAGATGCCTGTAATGTTGAATTCCTCGACGAGTTGCCAGAAGGTCTCCGGCCCTGGGTGGTCAATGGCCCCCTCGTAGGCGATGGAGGTGCAGCCCACCATCAGGGGGGCGTAGACGATGTAGCTGTGCCCCACAATCCAGCCAATGTCAGATGTGGCCCACCACACGTCTGACGGGCGGAGTCTGAAGAGCCAATCTCCCGTGCTCATGATCCAGACGGCGTATCCGCCGTGGGTGTGAACGGTCAGTTTCGGGCGCGCTGTGGTGCCCGACGTGGCCATGATAAAGGCGGGCTCGTTCGCCTCCAAGGGGACGACGGCACCACTCTGCCCGTCGGCCAGCGCCACGAACTCCTCCCACGTGAGGTCTCGGCCGGCCGTCATGGGCACCGGCTCGTCCCCGCGGCGGAGGAGGACTACACGCTCCACGCTGTGGCCGGCCTGTTCAAGTGCCTGGTCCACAATGCCCTTCAGGGGAATGGTGCTCCCCTTGCGGTAGGTCACGTCGGCGGCGAAGAGGAAGCGGGAGCCACTGGCCTCAATTCGGTCGGCCAGCGCGCGGGCGCCGAAGCCGGCGAAGACCACGATGTGAATCGCTCCCACGCGCACGGCGGCGAGCATTAACGTGATGGCCTCGGGACAGACGGGCATGTAGATGGTGATGCGGTCCCCCTTCTGGACGCCCAAGCCTCTCAGGGCGGCCGCCAGGCGTTCCACCTCGCGGTGGAGCTGGGCATAGGTGAAGAGTCGGCGTTCACCCCGCTCGTTGGCGTAGACGAGGGCGGTGTGGCCTCCCCATCCCCGTTCCACGTGGCGGTCGAGGGCGTTGTAGCTCAAATTCGTCTCCCCGCCAATGAACCAGCGGTATCGCTCCGGGTAGTTCCACTCGAACACCGTGTCCCACGTGCGGAACCAGTGGAGACGGCGGGCTTGACGGGCCCAGAAGGATTCCGGTGTTGTCTCGACTTCGGCGACGATGCGGCGAATGATTGGGTTGATGAGTTCAACCTGCGTCCCACTCATGGTTCACCCCCCTTGTGTGGTTTTCCGTTGACTTCAGGACGCCGGTTGGGCGACCGGTTGCTCCTTTCGGATGAGGAAGGCCAAAATGGGCGGGCTGAGCAGGGTGGTGAGGATCACCATAATGATGATGACGGAGAAGAGCCCCTCGGAGATGACGCCCAATGAGCGGCCGATGGCCGCGAAGATAAGCCCCACTTCCCCGCGCGGGGCCATGCCCCACCCCACGATCCACGGGTTGGCCGGCCTGGCGGCCACGCCGGCCACGACCTTGCCGATGAAGGCAATGGTGGTGATGGCTAAGGCCAGCAGGAGAGTTGAGGGTGTGAACAGGGCATCCAACCGTACTCCCATGCCGGTCATGACGAAAAACAGGGGCACAAGCAGAAAGCCCACCGGCTCGATGAGGTCCTCCACGTGGCGGTCAACGTGGCCGGCCACGATGTGGTCCAAGTGGGCGCGCAGGGTGGGCGGCGCATCTCGGCTGACGGCCTTGATTTCGGCCACGATCTCGGGGTCGGCGAAGTGACGGAAGTGGACCGGGTCGAGCACCAAGCCGGCGGCAAAGGCACCCACAATGGGGGCCAATCCGATGGCTTGAGCCAAGTAGGCGAAGACCAGGCAGAAGCTGATGGCCAAGGTGAACTTCATCCCTGTGCCCGTGTGAATGCGTGAGAAGAGCTGACTGAGGGAGGGGGCCAATGCCTGGCCGATGACAATGGCGCCTGCCAGAAACAGGAAGGCCTCAACGGTGATGCGTCCCACGGTGATGAGGTCCACTGCTCCTGTGCTCACCACGGCCGACACCACAGCCAGGATGATGAGCCCCAGCACGTCGTCAATGACGGCCGCTCCCAAGACAATTTGGGCTTCCTGGTGGTGGAGGTAGTTGAGGTCGCGGAAGACCCGCGCCGTGATCCCCACGGACGTGGCTGTGAGAGCAGCCCCCAAGAAGAGACTCGTCTTGAAGGAGGCATCGGTCAGCAGCAGTGGCCCGACCACCAGCGTGCCCAAGGCAAAGGGGACCACCACGCCGATGAGCGCTACGCCCAACGCCCGCAGCCCCACTTGCCGCATGGTGTGGACATTCGATTCCAGGCCGATCTGGAAGAGGAGTATCACGACACCCAGCTCGGCCAGGAAGCGCATGATGGCGTCCTCCCGCAGGGGCTCGAAAGTGTGGATTCCGAGTAATGAGAGGTTACCCAGCACAATGCCCACGGCCAGTTCGCCCAGGACGGGAGGCTGTCGCACCCGTTCGACGAGCCCAGCCACCCGGGCGGCCACGAGGAGCACGGCTATCCAGAGGAACACTTGGGCAAAGGCTGTGCCTTCACCCTCCTCGCCACCGGCCGCGTGAACGGGCACGGCGAGGAGGGTGAAGATGAGCACGAGCAGCAGGGCTACAACGCTCCACCGACGCACAGCACGCGGGCAACGCTGTCCTGGGACCTCGCTGCCGGATTCTCTGTGCTCTCTCCGCCCACAGCGTTCCCACATGCTGCCCGCCATAGAAATGCCCCCTCTTCTGTTTTGCGCCCGGGGATTCGGAGACGACGGGGTGTTTCTAGCATACCGAAAAGGGGGAACGGGGAACAACATATGTGCATGTAGGTGGGGGCGCCCATACGGGTGGGTCTTCCCTACACGTTTGGAGGGGGATCAGGGGGCTGAGGCGGATTCGGGCTTCTGCTGGGCCGGCGTGTGCCTCATGAAACCTGCTGGCGCGCCGTGGCGCACGGCCACGATCTCGGCCATGATGGCCAGGGCGATCTCCTCGGGCGTTTCGGCGCCTATGTGAAGCCCAATGGGCGCGTAGACTTCGGCCAATTGGGCGGGGTCCACACCGTGCTTAACCATGCGCTCGAAGCGCTCCTCGTGGGTCTTGCGGCTGCCGATGGCACCGATGTACCCTGCTCCCTTGCCCAAGACGGCCTTGAGCGCCGGCTCGTCGATTTTGGGGTCGTGAGTGAGGATGACGATGTACGTCGATGGACCAATCTCGAAGCGTTCCACGGCCTTTTGGGGCCATTCAGGGATGATCTCGTCGGCGTGGGGAAAACGCTCGCGGTTGGCGAACTTTCTGCGAGGGTCGGCAATGGTGACCCGGTAGCCGAGAACTTTGGCAAAGGTGGTGAGGGGGGATGGCGATGTGAACGCCACCAAAGATGACGAGATGGGGCGGCGGAGCGAAGATCTCCACGAAGACGCGGGCATCTGCTTCCGGATAATGGCGTGATTCGGCCCGGGGACGGGCCATCATCTCCAGGGCATCGGCGGTCACTTGGCGGTCGAGCTCGACATGGCCGAGGGAGCCGGTGCGTTCGCCCGAGGGCCAGATGAGCATCCGGCTGCCCGGCCGGCCGGGGCCGCGCACCAGTGTGGCTTGGGCCACCAGCCGGCCCTCAGCCACGGCCTGCTCCAAACGCACTTGAAGTTCTGCCGGCGAGACAGTGCTCATGTGCCCTCCTCTGTGATCTCGGGCAGAGGTTCCACCCACACTTCGATAGTCCCCCCGCAGGCCAATCCCACTTCCCACACCATGTCGTCGGTGATGGCGTAGCGTAGGAGCCGGGGGCGGCCGGTCTTCAATACCTCTTGGGCTTGGTAAATGACGTCTGCTTCCACACATCCGCCGCTGACGCTGCCGGCCATGTCGCCGTCTTCCGAGATGACCATCCGAGCACCTTCCCGGCGCGGCGCTGATCCCTCGGCCTGGACGACAGTGGCCAAGGCCATGCGCTTGCCTGCGCGGCGCCACTGCTTGATGGTATCAAGCACGTCACGCATTGGGTTCCCTCCTACACAAGCTGCTTGTACACGTAGAGTGTTCCATACCACCAGAGGTGATGTGGGAAGCCCCCGTGGATGTGATCGAGCAGCGCGAGCCCTCTCCGAACACGTGGTGGGGCTGGCCCACGGTGTAGCGCTGCCCCGGAAGGCCGCTGTACAGGGAAGGCGCTTCCGGGGTGGAGGTGACCAGTTGAGATGGCTGCCACCCTTGGTCCACACTCATGGGGTCCTCTCATGAACGTGTTGCCGTCGTTCTGGCCTCGTGGTGCCTGCAGAGGAGAGGGTTTCGGCGAGGTGTTCGAGGCTGGCCAAGTTGTGGACGGGGAGGAAGTCGTCCACGTAGGGCAGCGCGGCGGCCATACCCCGTTGAACAGGCTCATAGGTCTCGGAGCCCAACAGGGGGTTGAGCCAGATCAGACGGTAGGCCGAGCGCTGGAGGCGGGCCATCTCGCGGCGCAGCAGTTCCACGTTTCCCCGGTCCCATCCGTCGCTGATGATGAGGACGAGGGCTCCACGGCCCAGGACACGGCGAGCCCACCGGAAGTTGAAGGTCCGGATGGCCTCTCCGATGCGCGTGCCCCCGGACCAATCTTGCACGACACGGCTGACTTCGTCGAGCGATTCGTCCACGTCACGGTGGCGCAGGTGATGGGTAATGCGGGTGAGGCGTGTGCCGAAGACGAAGGCTTCCACGTGCACGTCCTTGAGGCCGTGACTGAGGGCGTGAACGAAGTGGAGCAACATGCGGGTGTACCGTTCCATGGAGCCGCTGATGTCGCACAACACGACCAGCGGACGTGGCCGCCAGAGACGTGCCCTGTAAGCCAAGCAGAGGGGTTCGCCACCGTAGCGTAGATTGTCCCGCAGGGCGCGGCGCAGGTGAAGGCGTCCCTTGGGGCCCGCTCGGTAGCGGCGCGTGCGGCGCAAGCCCAATCGCCACTGGAGCGCTGCGATGGCTCGTTTGGCCTCCTGGATCTCCTCCCCATGTCATCTCGGAGAAGTCCTTGTGACGGAGCACTTCCATGGGGCTGTAGGCCATGATCCGTTCAATGAGTAGGGTCTCGTCCTCACCCTCGCCGGCCCGGGCCGGCATCTCGTGGGCCGGCAGGCGGGCACGTCGCAGGCGAGCTTGGGCGGCGTCCGCCAGTGGGGCATGGTCTTCGTCCGTGCGCCAGAAGAGGGCGAAGGCTTGGTCGAAGACGGGAAGGTCCTCGCGCCGGGTGATTAACAGGGTGCGGGCAGTGTAGTAGAAGTCCTCCCGGCCGGTAATAGGCACCACACAGAGGGCTCTTGCCAGGTCGATCACCTGGGTGAGGCTCACGTCCACGCCCATCGTGCGCAACAACCGGCTAAAGCGGAGCACGTGGCCGAACAGATAGCCTCCTGTGTACGCCCCTGTGGTGGTGCTCATGGGTGTCCTCACGCCTGTGGGGAGCGCACCTGTTGACGGACGCGCTCCACCAGGTCCTGAAGGGGGCCCTTGCGCACGGCTTCGATGTCGTCCTGGTATTTGAGAAGCACGCCTAGCGTCTCGTCCACGACGGGCACATCTAGTGCTTGGGTGTCCAAGGCGACTAAGGCCCTGGCCCAGTCTAACGTCTCGGCCACGCCGGGGAGTTTGTAGAGGTCGAGCCGGCGCAGCTCTTGGACGAAGTGGACAAGTTGGTGGGCTAGGGCTGTAGGCACTTCCGGCACTTTCAGGAGCACAATGCGGTACTCCTTCTCGGGAGAGGGATACTCGATCCAGTGATAGAGACAGCGACGTTTCAAGGCATCGTGGATCTCCCGCGTGCGGTTCGAGGTGATGATGACGACGGGCGGCACTGTGGCCCGAATAGTGCCGATTTCGGGAATGGTGATCTGAAAGTCACTGAGGAGTTCAAGCAGAAATGCTTCAAATTCTTCGTCTGCACGGTCAATTTCATCAATTAACAACACAGGAGCAGAGCCGTTTTCCGTTAGCTCGATGGCCTGAAGTAGAGGCCGTTTGATCAAGTACGCTTCGCTGAAGAGGTCCTGTTCGATCTCCTGACCCCGTCGGCCTTCCGCTTCCATGGCCCGGATGTGGAGCAATTGGCGGGTGTAATTCCACTCGTAGATGGTGCTGTTGACGTCGAGCCCCTCGTAGCATTGGAGGCGGATGAGCGGCCGGCCAAGCAGCTCGGACAGCGTCTTGGCCACTTGGGTCTTGCCTACACCGGCTTCGCCTTCCAACAACAGTGGCTTTTTGAGCTTGAGGGCCAGGAAGATGGCGGTGGCCAACGCCCGGTCGGCCACGTAGGTGTGGGCAAGCAGGGCTTCTTGGATGTCGTCAATGGTGGTGAATTCCTGTGGGCTCACGGTGTCTTTTCTCTCCTTAATTTCGCCATTGGGACGAACAGTGGAGCGTCTAGGAATGGCCCATCATGCTTGGTGTGAGTATTGCTGTGAAAATTGTAACCGAAGTGCGGCTTATGGCAAGCTGACGGGGAAAGAAAGGGCAGTGGTGATGTGGCGTGCCATGCTCAATGCTGCACGTTCTGTGGAGCTGTTTGGGAAGTGTTCGACGGCGTGTGATGGGCCAACAAGTCATGCTCTCTGAGTCTGTTTCCAATGTGGTGTGCGGTGTACACGAAGAACAACCACGCTCCCATGTACATTGTGCCCATGATGAGAGCCGGCGTGCGAAAGGGCTGTTGGGTCGGAGGCAGGAGTTTTCCGGTAGGTATCACGAGGAGAAGGAGAAATGTAAACCACAGAATCTTGATAGGCCTGTGAGCGCATCGTGGAATGATCTTGCTCAGATAGAGCAGCGGTGCCAGTAAATATATGAAATATTGAAACCATGTGATCGGCACTACGATAAACCCGACGCTCAACCATAGTCCCTCTTCAATCCATAGTGTTGATTTGGTAGTATGCTGGCGATACCATACCCAAAATGTGAGGAAAAGAAAAAGGGTACCTAAGAGAAAGGCGAGGAGATACACGGGCCATTGCAGGTTGAAGAACGGGCGAGATGATGGTGTGATGGGCCCTCCCCATGCTGCTAGCCATGCGACCAATGAAGCGTTGATGGCAAGAAGTTGCAAAAAAGTTTCCCGGGAGTACTCCGAGAAGTGGCGTCCAAAAAAGAGAAGACCTTCTGGCCCCACAGCGAAATACGCTACCCCTAATGCGTTCAATCCCCCTAACACAACCCCCGAGAGAAACGGGCGAGGGTTGGAGCGCAAGCCGGGGAGGGCGCCAAAGAACAAAGGAGGTTTAAATGCTCCAATCCAACCCCAGAGGAAGCCACTCCAGAGTGGACGACCCCTTTGGAAGAGTAACACGGCCCCTATTGTGATTGATGAGAGATAGATATCCACATTTCCAAAATATAAAGGAAACCATGCAAGCGGGAAACACAAAAAAGATAAGCGCACACAGGTGGTTGGCCAACCTAAAGACGTCGCCAATGGTCGGGCCAAAACCCACCACGTGAATATGGCTCCTCCAAGCCACACAGATGCGGCCACCGGGTAGGGCAAGGTGGCTAGCAGGCGCATGAGCGGAAGGAGGAGGGGTTGGTAGGGGAGATATGGAATAACAGAATACATCCATTCCATCCATTGAATGCCTGTTTCATAGGGCCATCGTGCATCTGTAACAGGGTTTCCCTGGTTAACCCATTTTCCTAAAAAATAGTGTTGTGCAAAGTCAACAGTATTCCATGGGAAGTAGAGAAAGGCCTCGTAAAGCATGATGATCCCAAACGCAAGCCAAAATCCAACAAGGGCGCCGATGTACACAGCACGTACTATTGAATGCCGAAACGGGGGAACAAAAGTGGCGAAACAACGGGCAAAAAGGTGGTGTGATGCCGAACTTCTCTTCTTGGTGATCATTGCTGCACGAACAGAATACTCTGGCTGGTATTTTCAGGAACAGAATCGCCACATGTGACGCGCAAGAGGATGACCGCGTCGTCAGTATATTTGAATATTTGAAGTGCCCCCCTTGGACTGGACACTTTTTGGGCCATCGTTACCAACACTTGCCACTCCCCAAACTGAAAAGCGAGACGAACCGGCCGGGAGACCGATCCCTCTCGCCTTCTCTTGGGAGATGTATTCCTATTGTATATCGGCAAGAAGGATCGGTCAAGCCCGCCTGACGGATCAAATCGACGCTGGGCCGGTATGCAGGGCCTCAAACTCGGCCGGCGTCAGATAGCCTAACGCCGAGTGCACCCGTTTGGTCATGTACACGTCATCGAGAAAGTGACCGATGCGATGAGCAGCGCCACATAGCCATGGGCAGCATACTGGACACCCTGATCGGAGTGATGAATCCGAGGTCCAGGATGAGCCGCCAGCGCGCGTTCCAGAGCCGTGCGTACCAACATTTCGCTCAAGTCTTGTCCCAGATACCATCCCCGAATGCCGCGGGTCAAGAGGTCCATCAAGACCGCCAGGTACAGGAACTCCAGGCGGACCCGAATGTAAGTGATGTCGGCACACCAGATGTGGTTGGATCCTTCCGGTTCCAGCCCCTTGACCAGGTTGGGATAGCGCCCCAGACCATGCTGGCTGAAGGTGGTGCGCAAGGTTCTCCTCGCGCATAATGCGCAGCACCCGTTTGTGATTGACGGTGTATCCCCGCCGCCGCAGTTCGGCGGTGACACGCCGATAGCCATAGCGGGGGAAGGCCAGCACGATCTGTTCCGATTTCGTCCCCCAGGGCGATCTCCTCCGGTCGCTCCCGGGGTTGAGAATAGTACGACCTGGGCGCACACGCCAACAACTCGCACAGCAGCCGCACCGGGTACTCTTTGGCCAACATTCGGATCACCTCCCGCTTTTCGACGAGGGGGAGGTCAAGAGCAGCGAGAGTGTTTTTGCCGCCGCCAATGCCAAGGTGAGTTGTCCCACCAGCCGTTCCAGTTCGGCAATGCGCGCCTGTTCCGCCGACCGGCTGGCCGGGGTGGTGAAGAGTTCTGGCGCCCGCTCTACGGGCTGTTGCCGCCAGCGGGACACCAGATCGGCACTGAGCTCATGCTCCCGACAGATGGCCGCCCGGCTTTCTCCCCACGCAGTGCTTCCAGCGCCACCTGGGCTTTGAACTGAGGTGAGAACGTGGGGCGTTTTCCCATTGGAACCCCTCCTTCAGACTGGACAACATACAAGCTCCATCCTTGGTTACGGGTGTGTCCAGTTTCGTCACTCCCCCCACCTCCTATGTCGGTGGCTAACAATGTCAGCTCTCATTCAGCATCTCGGCCCTGAGAACCTCACCCTTTGGTTGTCGAGGAGGGCACCAACGTCGTGGTGCGTCTGCGCCTCCAAGGAGTGAGGCCGCACGAGGCGCCCCTATGCACTTGCCGCCCATCTGGGAGGGAGACGCTGGCCAACGGCCGTCAGGTGCGCATCCAGGTGAAGGTTTGGTACAACATGCGCATGCGGGGCACACGGCAGTATCCCATGCACGAGTGCCCCTTCACTCTTATCCAGGTCACTATCACTATGCCCGACGGCCGCCCCCGCTACCACCGTCCCCTGTGGCTGGCCTTCTTCGGCCCCAAGCGCCAAGCTTGGGCGCCCAAACTCATCTATGAAGCCTATCGCCAGCGCTTCGACCAGGAACGCATGCACCGCTTCCTGCCCCGCAACCTGCTGGTCACCGCCTACGAAACCCCCGACACCGCCCATGAGGAACGCTGGTGGCGTATCGTCGCCCTGGCCTATGGCCAACACTGGCTGGCACGCTCCCTGGCGCAAACGCGATGGCGCCCCAGGGAAAAACACCTGGCCAGAAAACACGGCCCATCCCCGCCGCGGGCCCTCTCCCCCACCCATGTCCAACGAGACTTCCTGCGCATTTTGTCCCAGATGGGCACGCCCGCCCGGCGCCTCAAACCCCGAGGAAAATCCGGAGGATGGCCCCTAGGGCGGCAGCGCAACCGGCGCCCACGCCGCAAGATCGTCCGTAAAGGCCGCCAAAAGGCCGCTTCGCCCCCTTCTTGGCTCGGTTGTCAAGGTCCAAAACAGCGTTCCCGAGTCCAGCGTGTGCTGGGATCGGATCACTTCGCCCAGTGTCCGGTCGAGTTTGTCAAAAGTCCAAATGGTGTGAGTATTGCCGAGAAAATTGTAACCGAAGTGCGCCTTATGGCAAGCTGATAGGGGAAGGAGGATCGACCGTCTTGCGACGCCATAGATCATAGGGGCCGAAGCTGATCTCCAAGCGGAAATGAGTGTTCAACCAGGATGTAGGATAAAGTCCCCACATTTTAGGAAATGGTCCATTGATCAAGTAATCTGGATCTGTACTCAGAGGATCATATTCGATCTCGACAGAAGAATCGTCTAGAAAGGTGAGCCGAATTAAGTCTACATGGATTTGGTCTGGTGGATAGTGATACTTCTGAGGAATCTGAAACATGATCTCAGCATCATATGTTTCGATAAGACTGTCTCGGGGTAAGGAGTTTTGTACATAAGCGGCCATTTGGAGAGGAGAGCGGTCAGGGCGAGCAAGGGTAGTGACTAAGCTGATTACGGAGAGCGGCACAGAGAGGAGAAGCAAGTAGGCCGCCATCCGCTGAACGGGCTTGAGGCGAAAAAAGAAGCGCAAGCGATAGTGTGTCCAGAGCGAGCGGATAGATGATATGTTACCAGCAACTTCATCGATGAGGGAGCCCAAGAAAATGAGATTAATAAACGATACAGGGAAAAGATATCTCCCAGCTCCAGCGGAAAGAGCAATGAACCATCCGAACCATCCTGCTGTGAGTGTCCACAGGGCGAGGCGCCGAATGCCAACAGCAGAAGAGTCTAAGTGGTGTCGTGCTGTGTAGGCAAGAGTAATCGGAATCGGAATGGCGAACAACAGTGTCGAGACAAGTGTAGCCCCCCGTGCGTTGGGGGAAAAAATAAGGGCTGTTACCCAAATAAGTCCTCGTGTGCCACTTATGGGATCGTTTGGAGGTGTGAGCAGGGATGAGACGATCCACCTCCACGCTAAGAAGATCCCTGCTGCGATGAGGACAGGAAACCCGTAAATGATTACACGACGATATTTGCGGTGGTAACTGAGGAAAGCGCATACAATAAGTGTGGACAAGATGAGGAAGGGAACGGCTTGTTGTTTTGAGATCAGTGCCATACCCCACAGGAGGCCTACTGTGATGAGGGTACTGTGTCTTCTTTGATTCTCAACGTGAAATATACCGATGTAGCCAGCGAGGAGGAACACAAGAGCAGGCACTTCGGCTAACACTTGTTTTCCCATGACAAGTGGGTGCAGATCAGGTACTGTAGGAGTAAGCATAGTTAACCACAGGACAAGCACGGCTGTACGTTGGCTATAAAGAGTAGCGGTGACGCGGAAGAGCAAACAAAGCGCAATGACAGTGTAAAATAGAGCAGGCAGTCGGCCTTGCCAGCCCCCGACGCCGAAGAGGCGAAAGCTTGCGGCGGCTGGCAGGACTACTGTTGGCGCTGCGGCCATGTTTGGTGACACAGGCATTCCGTTCCACAAGCGACCGTAGTGTCTCCCCTCAGCCACGTTGCGGGCAACCATCAGAGTCCATCCCTCGTCCCACCATAGAGGCGGGGCTGTAGCAAGGTTGATGGAGAGCAAGTAAAAAGCAAGGAGTACAGGGAGAATGGGGATGTCGAAGACGTATCTTTTGAGAACTAAGGGAAGTGATTTTATCTTCATATGTTCATGAGGGAGAAGTGTTCGGATGTGCATCAGCTAGAAAAGAGAAGGCCCCGAATGAGTTGTGACCCTTCTTAACAGTGTGCCGATGGAGAAGCTACCCTGCTCCGCCTGCTAAACCAAACAGGAGCATGACTAGACGGGACAGCAGGACGGCAAAGTAGGGTAGTGGAGGTGGAGATTCCGCAGAGATGGAGCACGGTGGCATACGTGGCTTCTTTGATTCCTAAACCGTTTATCGATAGGAGAAAGAACGTGGAAGCAGCTATCGCCAATATCGACCAGATGGCTGTGGAAAAGGGTACATCAACATATAAGGCATGCAGTATGAACCAACAAGCGGCAGCAATACAAATAAAAATAGCATATTGGCCTCCGGCCTTTATGGTTAAATATCGAGGACGCAATGGGTCGTTATCTAAATTGAGAATTCGACAAGGTGGGGATATGGAGATAAAAAGCTTTACATAGCGGGTGCGCCACGAGGCCCCAGTGCGTGCGTATCGGGGGCGGAACCTGTTGAATAATTGCCACAGAAATATAAAGTAATCTCTAGTGTGCATTGTTATCTGTTAACTTCATTCCTGCAAGCAAGTACAAATATGATATCTCCCTTCGTATGCATGTTCAGGAAAAACATGGCGTAGAGAACATGACAAAGCAATTTCCGAACAACTCCGTATCGACCATGTGTGGCATGTTCAACCAGGCGGATGTTTAGTAAATTTCGGTATAGCGGAGAATAGAGGGGAAAACCCCATTCAACGACGCTCAGAATGTGAAACCCTGCAATCTTGAGCTTCGCTTGCAGTTCTCCGTATGCATAACTTCGTACATGCCCAATCCTGTATTCGAATTCTCTTATGTCACCTTGCACTGATGCAATGAGGGCATATTTTCGTGTAACAGTGTAAATGGTGTGTATTGCAGCCATGTCATCTTCGATATGTTCGAGTACATCTGAGCAAACAACAAGATCAAATTGCTGCTGTGCTGTACAATTGGTCTGAATGTCCGCGACAACGAGGTGGGCTTGAACTCTAGCTTTGGCATATTGAAGAGCCGTGTATGAAAGGTCAAATCCAAATAATCGGGCGTGTGGAAATCGGTGTTGTAAATAGGCGAGGTTTGATCCTTCTCCGCAACCCACGTCAGCAACGGTGTGAATCTCATTGGAAGGAATCTGCTGAATCATGGTGTCGAAGATCCGCCTATGGTGGCGGTGAATGGGGCCATATCGCTGCATGTCCCCCCAGATGCCAGCCCATAAGATTTCGTAATCAATCTGTGGTTCAAGGGAAGGTGTTTGGTCACGCATGAGTTGGCTGCTTATAGTTTGGTGTCCGATTTGATGTCCGAGCCGCAATATGCCGACATAACTCTGCGTACTGCTTCGCAACAGATTTCCAGCTAAACCGTTCTGCAATACGTCGGCTTTCTTTTCCCATACGTTGGCGAACTTCTTGATTACTTATTAATTTGCTCAGTGCTTTCACAAGGGCTGGCACATCTGCCCACGGTACAATGTAGCCGTTCACGCCCTCACGAACGAGCTCGGCGGTGCCTCCTGTGTTCGTCACGACGACTGGCAATCCTGATGCCATTGCCTCGAGTAGGGCAATGGACATTCCCTCATTCTGTGACGGAAGCACGAAGACATCGGCTTGTTGGTAGATAGCAGGCATGACCTCTCGGGAGACAAAACCCATGAATGTCACTGCCTGAGCAATACCTAACTCACCTGCTAGCTGACGTAAAGCCTCCTCAGCGTCGCCAGTTCCCACGAGAGTCAGGTGGAGAGGGTATTTGCTCTCAACTTGTAGTTGAGCAAAGGCGTGGAGCAGATAATGGTGGCCTTTGCGTTCGATAAGTCGCCCCACACACAAAATATGCACCTTGTGATCTTGGCGTTTTTTCTGAACAGAGGGGCAGAAGGTTTGGGTGTCTACGCCGTTGTAAATGACGAGAATTTCCAAGTCTGATTTAGTCCGGTGTGCGAGGCGCCGGTGTTCTTCACTAGTGGCTGTGACCGCAGCAGCATGACTCCAAATGCACCGCAGGACGGGTTTGAGGAAGGGATACAGGTAGTTGTAGCGAGCTTCAAAGCCAGGTACATCTGGACCCTGAAGTGAGACTACGTAGGGGAGAGCGGCCATATGCCATAACACATAGCTGATGCCACCTGCTGGAACGCCTGCAAAGGCAAAGCTGAGATCATAACAGTGCTGATTTATTAGGTAGCGACTTATTAGCAAACCGCGCCAAGTATATGTGAAGAGTTCACGGTTGCTGGCGTGGTGAATATTTGTGTTATTAACTGGGACTTTGTAAATAGTGATTCGGTCTGCGAAGGGCTCTATCTTATATTCCTGTCGACTACGAGATGAAGTGACCAAATCCACCCAAATATCGGGATAACACGTCCACTCGCTTAACAGGTGCTGGTTGACGACACCGGTACCTCCCCCTAAAGGGGGGAACTCATTATTCAGCATTAGGATGCGCATGGTGGTGGAACCCTTGAGCAAACGTTTAGGGGTGACGGTGGTGTTTATAGGAGAAAGTGGCTTCAGGCCAAAGTGCTCTTTTCACCTCCTGTGGCCTATGAAGGATTCGGCGCACAACGTAGATAGGGCGTCTTTTCACTTCGTCAAAGATGCGACCCACATATTCGCCCATCACCCCAATCGTGATCAGTTGAATGCCAGCTAAGAAGAAGATGGCTACCACTAATGTGGCAAAGCCGGGTGGGTTTAAGCCAGTTGTTAGCTTTTTAACAAAGTAGAATATTGCTATAGCAAAAGATAACAAAGAAATGCTTATCCCGAGAAGGGATGCAACCCTTAATGGTGCATACGAGAAGGAGATGATGCCATCCAATGCTAATACCATAAGGCGACCAACAGTATACTTAGAGCGACCAGCATAGCGGGCATCTCGTTCATAAGGCATCCCGATCTGGCGCAGTCCCACCCAACTGCGGATGCCGCGCACGAAACGATTGCGTTCGGGCATAGACTGCAACAGTTTCACAACGCGGCGATCCATGATGCAGAAATCTCCTGCATCCAAAGGGATGTCGACGTGAGCAAGCCAGCGCAAAAGCCGATAGAAGAGGGCATAGGCCAGCCGTTTTGGCCAGTGCTCCTTGCGCTGTTGACGAATGGCGTACACCACGTCATAGCCCTCGCGCCATTTGGCAATGAGCTTGGGCACGATTTCTGGAGGATCTTGCAAGTCGGCGTCCATAATGACGGTTGCCCGGCCTCGGGCGAAATCGAGTCCGGCACTGATCGCCGCTTGGTGACCAAAGTTTCTCGCTAACTCCACAACCACAACGTGGTTGTCCTGGAACGCTAGTGCCTCCAACAGAGATGCACTCTCGTCTGTGCTTCCGTCATTAACGAAAATAAGCTCATAAGAGCTCACGTGTCCGTCGAGTGCGGCCTTAAGCCGCCGGTAAAGCACGGACAAGTTTTCTTGCTCATTGTATACAGGGAGTACCACGGAGATCTCTGGTGTGGAGAGTGCTGTTGGCGTATTTATGGGTTGTTCTAAAAAGTTGGCTAAGGCACGACAAAAGCGGAGTGCTGCCTCCGGGTCGTTCACAGGGACTTTCAGGGTATGGGTTGTGGTAGTGGAATTATGGACCATAATACTCCTGTCAGAAGTCAGATGGCTTGGCTCCTGCCCAAGAGGCTTGCTCAAATGGTTGTGTTAAAGCGGAATAAAGAGATTAGGTT
The DNA here is from genome assembly GCA_030949995.1 of Ardenticatenia bacterium. Lineage (GTDB taxonomy): Bacteria > Chloroflexota > Anaerolineae > Ardenticatenales > Ardenticatenaceae > WFWG01. The sequence continues at coordinate 6,881 of JAUZRY010000084.1, read as the reverse complement.
ATGTGTAATATTCTCTATAGGTTCATTAAAAATAGTGCGGGATTGTGTGGTTTTATTCTGTTTATGCGTCTTGTATGCTCCATGACTTTGCCCATTTTCTGCAAGCTCTTCGGGAAGTCGGAAGCCTTCCTTATTCCGGAAGACCCTTAATGCTACATTATAGAAGATTTCGTGGTCTGGTCAATCCCCTTATGGGGTGACGACAAAAGCCCCTTTGGACCAAGGCTCTACTTCCCCGTCCAATCTCCTCACGCTATACTTGGTGCTGTTGAGCAGGTGCTCCTTCCGGGGATGTAAGAGGCCGTAGGGGGATGAGAGCACCCTGTCTCCTCGGAGGGTGTTCATCGCTCTGAGCTGCGAATGGCCAACACCTCGAGGTGATTCATTGGGTGGAAACAGAGTTGCGACGACGGCCACGCCGCCCCAGGTGGTCTCATTGCCTGGTGTGCCTCCGCCGGCCAATTTGCGCCGGAGATATTGGCGCCTTCTCTTCTTCTTCCTCCGAGTGTTACTGACCCTATGGGTGTACGACCTGTTCCTCCCCCGCGTGTTGCGATTAGGGTGGGTTCGGGCCGGGGCCCCAGCACGCCATGAGCGGCTGGCCGTTCGTTTTCGCGAGCTGGCCGTTGAGATGGGCGGCGTCATGATTAAGCTCGGCCAGTTCCTGAGCGCACGCGTGGACGTGTTGCCGCCGGAGGTGACTCGTCCTCTCAGTGGCCTGCAGGACGAGGTGCCGGCTGTTCCCTGGCCTCTGGTGGAAGCCCAACTTGTACGCGAGCTGGGACATCCTCCGGATCGCCTCTTCGCCGAATTCCAACCGCACCCGCACGCTTCAGCCTCCTTGGGGCAGGTGCACTTGGCTCGACTGCCCGACGGCCGCCCAGTGGCCGTGAAGGTGCAGCGGCCCGGCATTCGTGCCATCATCGAGACGGACTTGGCCGTGTTACGGCAGGTCATCCGCTGGCTCAAGCTGATCGGCTTTATCCGACGCCGCGCCGACTTGGACGCGCTCTACGCCGAGTTTGCCACTAGCCTCCAAGCTGAGTTGGACTACGTCCAGGAAGCGGCCAACGCCCGGAGGTTTATCGAGCAGTTTGCCGATGACCCAGCCGTCTATGTGCCCTCTCCCCTCGACGAGCTAACGAGCCGCCGCGTGTTGGTCATGGAGCGCATCGAGGGCATAAAGATCACCGACTTTGCCGGCCTAGAGGCTGCGGGCATCTCCCGTCGGGCCGTTGCGCGCACACTCTTCCGCACGTACCTCAAACAGATCTTCGAGGATGGCTTCTTTCACGCCGACCCTCATCCCGGTAACCTCTTCATTCTGCCCGACGACACGGCACCTGTGCCCGATGAGGGACGCCCGTTTGTCCTCGTCTTCGTGGACTTCGGCATGGTGGGCGAAATTCCCCCCGACGTGCGCCAACGGCTGCGCGCTGTGCTCGTGGCCGTCGTTCAGCACGATTTCCGCCGTCTGGTCGAGTTGGCCAAGGAGCTTCACTTCCTGCTGCCCTCAGCCGACGATGAAGAAGTGGCCCGGGCGTTTGAGCGGCTCTTTCAGCGCTTTTATGGCCTCTCCCTCGGAGAGCTCCAACGAATCGACTTGGAGGAGATTGCCCTGCTCATGGCCGAATTCCGCTCTTTGCTCTACCACTTCCCCTTCCAAGTTCCCCAGAACTTTATCCTCCTCGGGCGGTGTTTGGGTATACTCAGCGGCTTGGCCACCAGCTTGGACCCCGACTTCAGCCCCGTCGAGGAGATTGAGCCCTTTGCTCGCCGGCTCATTGGCGAGGGTGCCTCCACGCACGTGGTGGAGCTCATCCGGCTTGTCACCGCGTGGCTGCTGCGGGTGTGGCATTTGCCCGAGGAAGTGGAAGCCACTCTTCGGTTCATGCGGACGGCCCAAGTCTCCGTTCGCCTGGCTGAGGATGATCTCCTGCTCCAACGCCTTGTCGGCGTGGAATTGGCGGTCCGTCAGTTGGCCGACAGTCTCTTCCTGGCCGTTCTGGTGTTCGCAGGATGGCTCATCGTGTCCTATGTCCCGTGGCTAGCATGGGGGCTTTGGGGATTTGCCCTCCTTTTCGGTGGGTATTGGGTTCTGCGTCGCATAGGGGGAGGATAGTTCCGCCAGCGAAAGCCATCTTCTGATAACGAAGAATGGAGACAACGTGTGTTACTATTTTTGTGATTTTGTGCCAGTTTGTGTTATTTTATTCATGTTTTTTGCTACTTCGTTGAAATAAACAGAACATAAGCTTGACAAAGTAAAAGGGTTTATGCTATACTAACGGAAGCGTGATCACAGAGGCCACTCTGCTGGCCTTGGGTAACCACGCATCATCGAGAAGATCTGGTGCACCACTGCTTTCAACCCATGGAGTTCCTGTGGCGTGTTGACAAAGCTCTATGGTCACATGCCCCGTCCGAGGAGCACATGTTCAGAGCGTTGGACTGATTCCCCGCCGCATGTGGTCAAGCGCCACGTGGATGTTCTCATCAGCCGGTGTGTTCGGGCAGGACGTTCCTTCGGCAAATTCGGTTGCACAGCTTCTTGAGGCAGTGGGCACATCTGTCACCATTTGGGAGGGGAAGAGGAGGAGATTGGGGGAAGGCCATGGAGCCGAGCATGAAGGTCAGCTATGCCCCTGGCCCCCCGGAGCTCAAAACGCTCATGATGGAGGTGGTTGGGTGAGCGCACGAAACGGTGAATCCCGTCGACAGTCCGTAGCTCAGTTAATCGCGCAGGCGCGCAAGCGGGGATACGTAACGGCAGCCGAAATCTTGCACGTTGTGCCGGATGCCGAAGAAAACGTGGACACGCTGGACGAGATCTTCGCACTGCTGGACGAAGAGGGCATTGTAGTCTACCAAGACGACGAGGAAGCCGCCCGTAAACACCGGGCTGGCAAAAGGGGACGCCGGCCGACGTCCGCCCAAGAGAGGAGTTCTGTCGGGTTTGACCTGTCGGACATAGAAAGTGATGACACCATCAGCCTCTACTTGCGAGAAGTGGGCAGTGTGCCCCTCCTAACCGCCGAAGAAGAAGTCATGCTAGCTCGCCGCATGGAAGCAGGACGTGAGGCTCGGGAGCGGGTAGCCGCTGGCGACTACGCCTCCGAGGAAGAGCGTGCTGAGCTGGAAGCCCTGGTGCGCTCCGGGGAGGAGGCCCGCGCTAACTTGATTAAAGCCAACTCCCGGCTGGTCATCAGCATTGCCAAGAGGTACATCGGTCAGGGAGTACCCTTCTTGGACCTTATCCAAGAGGGCAACTTGGGCCTCATGCGCGCTGTGGACAAGTTCGACTACAAGCGCGGCTACAAGTTCAGCACTTACGCCACCTGGTGGATTCGTCAGGCCATTACCCGCGCCATTGCCGACCAAGGGCGCACCATTCGCGTGCCAGTGCACATGAGTGACCGCATTCGCCGCCTCTACGGCGTGAGCCGAGAGCTGGAGCAGAAATTGGGCCGCGAGCCCACTTTAAAGGAGCTGGCGGACGCATTGGGCATCTCCCTCCAAAAAGTGCGCTGGATGTTGCGCATCAGCCGCCGGCCGCTCAGCTTGGAGAAGCCTGTGGGCGAGGACGGGGACAGCGAACTCGGCGCGTTCATCGAGGATGAGGATGCCCCGGCACCCACCGACGTAGCCAGCCACCAGCTCCTGCGCCAAGAACTGGAGCGCGCCCTGGCTACCATCGATCCGCGGGAGGCCCGCATCCTGCGCCTGCGCTTTGGGCTCATTGACGGGCGAGCTCACACACTGGAAGAGCTAGGACAGAAATTCGGGCTCACCAGGGAGCGCATCCGCCAGATCGAGGGAGAAGCCCTCCGCCGACTCCGTCATCCCAGCCGAAGCCGGCGCTTGAAGGATTACTTGAACCCCTAACTTTCGCAGCGTATACCTCGACTGGCCGGCAACTCCACACACGTGAACGGTAGTACATCCGTCCATATACTGTGTTCCTTATGGGGTCCTCCGCTTGCGGAGCACTACAAGAACCACACCCCATGTGTGCGCGCTTACGCCACGGGGTGTGGTTTTTTGTGGTCACCTCGGCCGCAGGGTGTTTTAGAAAGGAATTTCGTCGGGGCCAAACTCTTCTTCGGGCTCGCTTGGCGTTGGCGACACCGTTGTGCTCCGGCGCGGGGCACCGCCCCGGTGTTCCGTGAACTCCTCGCCTTCTACGCTGCCCCGCGTGCCCAGAAACTTCACCGTGCGGGCGCGCACTTCAAAACTGGCCCGGGGTTGACCGTTCTGATCGTACCAGATGCGGGGCCCACCTGTTTGGGGGTCTGGCACCAACTCCCCCTCGATGTAAACTTGGCGCCCTTTGGAGAGAAACTGATTGCACGTCTCTCCCAGGCGCCCCCACGCGCTGATGCGCCACCAAATCGTCTCCTTCCCCTTGGTGCCGTCCTGGTTCGTCCATTCCCGGTTGGTCGCCACGTTGAAGTGGGCCACAGGCGTGCCCTGGGGCGTGAAACGCAGTTCAGGATCGGTGCCCAAGTTGCCAATGATGATAATCCGGTGGTACATGGTCGCTTGCCTCCTCAGTTCGCTGATAGAGTTGGGCCAAGCCGATAACTTTGCCCCCATTATAGCACAAGGATGCGACAGCGTCGCCTCCGCTAGGCGGAGAGCTCACCTGAGCCGATACGCCGGCGCACATGTGCCACTTGCGGCATCGTAGGGGGGGCGGGATGGTTTCACAGCCGGCAGGACGAACGAGGCCACTGCGGAGCCATCGTCGGCCCGGTAGATCACGATCTCCAGCGAGCGGCCATCCGGCAGGGCGGGCACGTCCACAGCGTCGACAATCTGTTCGCCGGGCTTCCACGCCGTTGAGGGATAAGCGTCGTGGACGGGCTGGCAATCAACTTGGGCCAACCATGTCTCCCTTTCATCGCGTAATCGCACGCTAACTTTGAGGGCATCCTCGGGTGGACGCTCCACAAGCCAGAGGAGCTGCACGCGCTGGCGGGCAGGGCCTGGGCCACTCAACGGGGCCACGCGACCTCTCACCCAGAGCCCGTCTGTCACCGGGTACAGCTCTGCGTCCCCCTCGGCGGCCTCCGGCCACGTGGCGTCCACGGCAATGAGCGGCCCCACGGCATCAAGGGCCCACTGCTCGGCGCCGGGCAGCGGGCGGGTCAACAGCACAGGCTGCCCACGGCCCAAGGCCGTTTCCACAGCAGCCAGCCGCTTGAGTTCTGTGTCCGCTGCTACGGTTTTCACGTCTGGGCGCAGGCCGTGAACTTCTTGCCAATAGCGCAACAGGGTCATCTCCCCCAGAATGCCGATCACCACGGCCCGCTCTGGCAGAGGCTGGGTGAGCGCATCCTGGGCAAAGGCAGCGGCTTCCCACGCCCTGCTCAAGTCCACCTGGCGGAAGGTCTCGGCCCAGCGGGGCAAGTGAAGTGGAACCATAACGGCCAGCGCCACGAGAGCTATCCGATCCGCGCTCCACCGATCTTGGACCAGCCGTTCGGCCACGACTTGGAGCCCAAATCCCGAGAAGAGTGCCGTGACCAACACCGTCGGCAGCCAGAACACCTCCGGGTCACCTACCCGGTACCCTATGGCAAAGAGAGCGTTCGTCACTGCGCCGACGGCCAGCGCACTCACAACACGGGGCCGCCGGCGGATCCACACGGTGCCCAGGAGCGCAAGCGCCGTGGCCAGCGGGCTGAGCTCACGCTGTAGGAACGCCGCGTAGAACTCCGGACCACGGATTTGGCCAAGGGGGTTGTCCGTCAGGAAGACACTGTACGCGCTGCCCATCACCCACTGAAGAACGCCTGAAGGGGTGTTCTGATACGCGCCGTCCAGCGAGCCCACGTGGCCCCGCAGGGGCAAATAGGCGTAGAAGACGAGGGGAAGAGCCCCCAAGAGGAGCAGACGACGCCACGACTCTCGAAGGCCGGCGCGGGATGAGGAGGACCACACCGCCTCGAGCAGAAGGCTGGGCGCCCAGAGAAGTATGGTGCGGTGGTGGGCCAGTCCCAAGCCCGTGCTCAGGGCCGCCAACGTCCAGTTGGGCCGTGGCCTCTCGGCGAGCGCGAGGAGCAGGAGCGTGACCAGCAGCAGGTGAAGCGTGTAGACCTCGGCCACCCGAGCTTGGGCCCAAAAGGTCTCGGCCATGGCCAATGTCATGGCCGCCCAGAGGGCGGCTGGCCGAGAGAGGCCCAGCCGCCGCCCTAGAATGACGACCAAGCCGACCGTGGCAGCTCCTGCCAGCGCGGAAATCAAGCTCACCCGCCAGGCCACCTCGCCGAAGGGCACCAAGCGGGCGGCCAGCCCGATGAGCAGGGCGTACAGGGGATATCCCGTGGGGTGGGGAATGGCCCACCGCCAGGCCACCAGGACGAACTCCAAGCTGTCGTCGAAGACCGTGGCAATGGTGGGTGGCATTGTGCGCACGTAGAGCACAAGGGCGCTCAGTGCCGTTCCCAGGGCCCACCAGCGGTCCTGTCCTCCGGGAAGGCTGTTACGGCCCTTCGGCCACCCAGTCAAGCACACGGTCGTCGTATCCCGTGTAGGTGAGTCCCAAGAAGTCGAGCTGATCGCCGAACATTGGCCGCTGGTTGCTGCCGTCAGCGTCCATCACGTAGATGCGCCAGGGCCCGTCCCGGTTTGAGAGGAAGGCAATCTGTCGGCAATCCGGGCTCCATGCAGGGGCCACGTTATCGACCGGTGGGCCGAAGGAGAGGGGGATCAGTGAACGTCAGGCGACGCAGATTGCTGCCGTCGTCGTTCACCACGTATACCTCCCAGCGATCGTGTTGCCGGTATGTGAGGGCAATTTGGCCGTTGGCACACCATCGTGGATCCCGAACCCGTGGATCGGCGAGAAGCAATCGTGCGTCCGCGCGAGCATCCCC
>JAUZRY010000083.1 GCA_030949995.1 Ardenticatenia bacterium | reverse complement strand
GCCTGGTTTACTGCCCTGCTGAGGGCGCCCACAGGGCTACGAGAGGCTCCACACGCTGGCGCACTCCTGCCGGCAGCAGGCGCTCCAGGAACTCCCCAGTCATCGCGGGTGAAGGCGCGCAGGAGCAGCAGGCCCACGATGTAGGTGAGCCCGGCCAGAGGTATGGCAGCCGGAGCGGGCAGACCGGCCCACAGGGGCACAGCCATCAGCCCACTCGCCACCAGCGGGCGCCACCAGATGGAGAGCCACGGAATGGGCCCCACATGCCGGCGCAGGAGCGCGTAGAAGGGAATCAGGAGGGCGATCTCACTCAGCACGGTGTTGATGGCTGCGGCTTGGTAGGAATATCGGGGAATGAGGAGCACGTTGGCCACCAGGTTGACCCCCACACCGATGAGAAAGGCGCGGGTCAAATAGCGCTGTTGGTTGACGGCGATCAGGACGTAGTGGACTAAGCTGTTGATGAAGCTGAAGGGGAGGAACCAGATGAGCAGCCGCCAGGCCGTGGCCGAATGGGGCAGGAAGCGCGAACCGCCGAAGGCCCAGATGATGGCGTCCGCGTAGCGCGTGGTGAACACGCAGATGGGCATGGCCAGGAAGAGGAGCCAGCGGAGCGAGAGAACGGTGGCCCGCCAGAGGGCGTCACGGGCACCTTCGGCGTAACGGGAGATAACCGGGAAGAGGGCCAACGTGAAGGAACTGGGGATAATGACCAGGCCATCGATGAACTTGTAGGCCACGTTGTACCAGCCCACCACCGTGTCCCCTTTCATGGGCTGGAGGATGGCCACGTCCATGCGGAAGAAGGCCGTGCTCAGGAAGTCGTTGATCATCAGGGGAAAGGCCGTGCTCAACAACCCTCGGCTGAAGCGCCAATCCCATCCTGTGCGCCACTCCTGCCCCCAGCCACGCCACCACGCCCCGGTCAACAGCCCTTGACGCGCGGCCTGCCACGCCAACAGCGCTAAAGTGGCCGTATTGGTCACCGCCGACGTGGCCGCCAGCCCAATGATGCCGTGTCCGGCCAGCAGCACCCCGGCTCCTAGGCTCACTTTCACCAGGGTAGTCACTGTGGTGATAAGCGCCGGCACCTCGAACTTTTCGTGGGCACGAAAGAGGGCGGTGAGCACGTCGGCCAAGTTGCTCGGGATGAGCCCGATGGCCAACAGGGCTATGGCCCAGCTTGTGGTTCGGCTCAGGCCGAAGCGGGTCTCCCACAACCAGATGATGGCGAGCAACACGGGCATGGCGCTGAAGAAGAGGAGCAGACGGGACACAATGGTGTGACGCACGTATCGCATGGCCACGTGGGGGTCTCTGGCCACGTCCCGGGTCAGCAGCGTGCCGAGGCCGAAATTGGTGAAGATAATAAAATACCAGATGATAGCCACGGCAAAGGCGTAGGCCCCCACGCCCTCAGGCCCCAAGATGCGGGCCATGAAGGCCGCGAACACAGTGTCCACGGCCTTGTTGAGCAGTTGGAGCAGCATGGGGGCCAAGCTGTTCTTGGCCACCCGGCGCACAGCATGTTCGTGGGGTTGCTCCTGGTAAATGCGCCCCCAGAGCCAGTAAGCTGCCCCGAGCACGAGGAGCACTGTGCCCAGAAAACTGGCGAAGAAGCCCACCTTCACGCTGTCCGGGCTGTACCTCCAGCGCACGATCCACGCGCCGGCCGGCACTTGCACGGCCCGCAGGGCGCCGTCGGCCCGCCAGATCACCACCTCGCGCTCATCTCCGCCCGAGGCGGGGCGCAAGAAAGCACGCCACCCCGGAAACCAGACATCTGCGAGCACGAGTACAGCCGGTCCGTCGGTCTCAACGTAGACTTCCACTTCGTTGGGCGTGTAGGTGCGCACGTCAGCAGGGCGCCACAGTTCCTCGCCGGACGGGGATAGGGTGGGAGCAACTGGGCGAACTGGTCGCCCAGGAGGAGCACTGTTCACGTCGAGCCAGACCTCGCGTCTGGGGTCAAGGGATGTTAACTCGGCGATCACGGTGTCGTGATCTCGCCACCGGGCGCGCCCGGCTGGCAGCCAGTAGGCCCTGGGCAACACGTCCGTGTTCTCGTAGATGCGCACGTCACCGCTGTAGGCCGGCCGCCACCCGGGCCGGTTGACCTCCAGCGTGGTCACCACAAAGCGCACGTTCAACACGTCCAGCAGGGCGCTGTCCAGGGACCCCTCCCAAAAGAGAGGGGAGATGCGGTTGTACAGGAGCTGGCCCTGCCCCTCCACCTGCTCCATGAACTGGACGTAGTGCTTGAGGATGATCGAATCGTATCCGCGCACATCGTACAGGCGGTAGAACATGCCGGTGTTGGCCGTGAGCACGGGGCGCCCTGGCTCTTCGAGTGTGGTGAAGCGCCACAGCCCGGGCTGTTCTTGGAGCCACGCAACGGCCGGGGGCGTCACGCGGATGAGGTCAGGGGAGATGGCCGGGTTGAAACCGGCGGCAGCGACGTAGAGGTCCAGCCCCACCACGGCCAGCGCCACTCCGGTCCACCGGTAATCTCCTCCGAATGGCAGGCGGTGTGTACGCCACAGGATCACGCCGGCCAAGAGGCCAAAGGTGGTCAGTACGAGAACGTTGCGCCACTGGAAGCTGATCAGGAGGGCCGGATCATTGGCGAAGGCCACGCGGGTGAGCTCTGAGGCCGCCATGAGCCGACGGGCCAAGGCCAGCCAGGGGGCCGGCGCCAAGAAGACAGCGGCAAGGCCCAAGAGCCCCACCGTACTGCCGGCGGTCAGGAGCACTCCCAGGCGGCGCACGCCTCGGAGGCGTGGGTGATGGACGATCCACTCCCATCCTAGGGCGGCCAGCACAGCTACGGCGAGGGTATAGGGGAAGACCCACCGAAACGGGGTGTGGAGTTGCTTCCACCCCGGCAGGCCGTAGTAGAGCAGGGCGTAGAGGGGAGTGCCGAAGATGAACAATAGACTCACCACGACTAGGATGGTGAAGAAGCGCACAGTGGGCTCTCGCCAGCGGTACCAGAGAGCCGCGACGGTCAGAATCAGGGGAAGTATCCCCGCGTAGCTGGCGGCTTCCACGTAGTTCTTCCAGGAGGGCAGCCCCTGCGTCCACGCCACGTAGTTGAGAGTCTGCCCCATCACGTTGCGGGTGAGGATAGGACGCCACTCCCGGCGCACGATGTCGAACACCTCGTGGCGGGCCGGATTGCCCCAGAAGTCGGGCACGAGGAAGGTGATGATCTGGCGGGGAGGATAGGCCCACCCCAATACCTGTTGGAACGTGGCACTTCCCTCGCGGAAGTTGGCGCGCACCAGCTCGTAGAGGGGCACCATCTGGGCGGCGCCCAAGAGGCCGCCCACCAGGGCCATGAGCAGGCCCCATACCACCAGGCGCATCACAGGTCCCGGACGTTGGCCCCCGAGCCAGAGTCGCCCGGCGTGCCACAGGCCGTACCAGGCGCCTAGGAGCAGAGTATAATAGGCGATCTCCACGTGGCCGGCCAGGAAAACTAGCCCCAGGGCGATCCCTCCCACGGCTGTCCAGGGGATATAGGCCGTGGGATCGCGTTCGCCGGCCGCAGCCTTCTCGGCCAGTTTGTGGAGCATGGCCAGCACCAGGGGCAGCCAAGCGGCCCCGGCGATGATCATTTGAAAGACCACGCTGATGGTGAGGAAGCCGCTCCCCTGGTAGATCAGCCCGCCCAACAGCGCGCTCCCACGTCCGGCGCCCAGCACCCGCAAGAGCACGTACATGTTCAGGCCGGCGGCAATCAACGTCACGACGGTAAACCAGCCATATGCCTGCCAGAGGGGCAGAATGAGGAAGAGGGATGAGAAGGGATAGAGAAAGCTGTGTTGTCCGGCGGCCAGAAAGGGCATTCCGGCGAACACATAGGGGTTCCACAGGGGAAGCTGACGCGCTCTCAGGGCCTCCACAATGAAGCTCTTCCAGGCGTAGTTCTCCAACACGAGATCGGCCACAAGTTCATTGTTCGGCAGGCCGACGCCCACTTGGTCGGCCAGAGAGCGCCATGGCTCAAATTGGTAGAGGATGTCGAAGGGCACCAGGCTGAGCCCGCCAAATGTCACCGGCCAAAAGAGGGCCAAGGGCAGGAGAGAGAAGAAGAGCAGGAGCAGAATACCTTCCTGCCAGCGTGGCCTGGCAGTGGCGGAGCACGCCTTGTGTTTCGTCCGCCCGCTTAGGGGCGCGTCGGCTGGCGGATGAAGCTCTTGGCCACCCGAGGTCATTGCTCCGCCCTACACTGACTCGTGGCTCGCGCGGACGATCAAGGGGGTGACGTGGCGGTGGCGCCACCGGATTTGCCACACGCGCAGGGCCGCTTCGACTTTCACGGGGACGCTCATTTTGCTGCGCCCAATTCGGCGGTCTTCAAAGTAAATCGGCACCTCCAGCACGCGGAAGCCCAGGCGCTCACACAAGTACGCCACTTCCACCTGAAACACGTACCCATTGCTCACCACGCGCGAAAAGTCAATGGCTTCCAGCACTTCACGGCGGAAGGCCTTGAAGCCGGCCGTGGCGTCACGGACCTGCAGGTTGAGGATCAGGCGCACGTAGACTTGGTTGGCCCACCAGGAAAGCAAGTGGCGCCACCAGGACCACCGTTCGTCCAGTTGGCCGCCGGCGACGTACCGTGAACCGACCACCACGTCGTAGGCGTCCAAGTGGCGTACCATCTGGGGCACATAATTGGGGGAGTGGGAGAAGTCGGCGTCCATTTGTACGACTGCGTCGGCACCCAAGGCCAGGGCATGACGAAATCCCTCCTTGTACGCTGAACCCAGCCCCAGCTTGCCGGGCCGGTGGAAGACGGTCATGCGGCCGGGATGCTGGGTGGCCAGCGCGTCGGCCAAGGCTCCCGTGCCGTCGGGCGAGTTGTCGTCCACGATGATCACGTGCAGGTCTGGCAGGGGAAGGGCGAACAGGGCTTCGACCAGTTCGGCCAGGTTATCCGCCTCGTTATAGGTGGGCACGACGACTGTGACCTTCATCAGATCAGTTCTCCTCGCAGGAGGGCGCGCGCCGAGTGTGCGCTTGGCCATGACAGGCGATTATACCGTGGGGACACAGTGTGGTCAACTGGCCGCCGCCAATTGCCCTCTCCTTCCAATCTCGTATAATGCCAAACCACCTCCCGGAAAGAACGTGTGGCGCATCTGGCCTGTCAATCCCGGGGACTCGTCACCCATGTCCACGCCGCTGAGCCTCGTGAGCCCTAGAACGAGTGTGGAACCTCTCCGTAGGGAATGTGATCCGGTTGTGGTGGAGTGAATCGATATATCGGCGGAACTGTGGACACACGTTGGCGTGCGGGGCAACCCTGGCCGCCAGCCCCCTGTGGGAACACGGACCCCTGAGGACAGGTGGACTGCCTGGTTTCCTGGTCATCGGCACGGGCAAATGCTCCGGAACGCGGTGTTCATCCACATGGTTGCCGCGCGGGCTGTTCGGGCTCAGGTGCCACGTTCAGGTGGGGTTACATGGGCACAATTTTGCTGGTTGCGAACCGGAAGACGACGGCAGATGCTCTACGACGCGTGTTATACCAGGATGGTCACGAGGTGATTTGGGCACAGACGAGGCGACAGGTGCTACGACAAGTGCGTGTCGCCTGTCCTGATGTAGTGCTGGTGGACACCACATCGGCGCGGCTCAGTGGCCAGCACATCTGGCACGCCATTCGTCAGATGTCCGAAGTGCCCATTGTCGCCATTGTGCGCCCGCAAGATGATGGCCGGCCGGATGGAGATGGCTCAACGTCGGAGATCAATGCCGACGTCCAACTGGTGAAGCCCTATTCGGCCGACGCCCTTTCCCAAGCCTTGCACGATATGTGTACGAAGCCGCTGGTCATTGAGATCGGGGAAGTGCGCTTGGACTTGCGCACACGGCGTGTGTGGGGAGCAAACGGCGCGGAGCACTTGTTGCGTCCCAAGGAATTCGGCATCCTGCGGCTGCTCATGCGCAATGCGGGCCGCACTGTTACTCGCTTGGAGATCATGCGCGAAGTCTGGGAGACCGACTACGTCGGGGACACTCGTACCTTGGACGTGCACATCCGCTGGATTCGCAAGAAGGTCGAACGGGACCCGAGTAAACCTGTCTACATCGTGACGATTCGCGGACAGGGCTACCGATTTGTGACCCCGGAGGAGTTTGCCGAGCACCCTGCCCAGGAAGGGCTCTGAGGACTGCTGGTGATGGTGTCCCGGCCGTATTTTTTCACTGGGGGAGGTATTATTCGGCTCGGTCTTCGTCCTCGTGCCGTAGGAGCCATCGCTTGCACGAGTTCCACACGGCCAGGAACGTGACGGCTGTCATCAACACGCCGGAGGCCATCGCCAGCCAGAAGAGGATGCTGTAGACGACGAAGATAGCTCCTCGTACCACCTCGTTGTTCATAGTCTCACTCCACAGAACGCGTGTTTCCCCTGAAGAGTGGCATCATGGCCCGGCCACAATCACCCGCACGTCGCACGGTGGGGGGAAGTTGCCCGTCACGTCCACCACAGTGAGCCGCAGCCAGTAGACACCCGGCGGAAAGGCACTGGCCGGCCACGTGATGAGCGTGCCGTTTTCCACCGGCTGGCGCACCACGTCACCGATGACGGCCCAGGCATTTGGGTCAGGTGGGTCGCCGGCTGCGAATTCCACCTTGTAGAACTGGAAGTTCTCGATGTTGGCCGTGCCTATCACGGCCACAGATCCACCCACATTTTGGTTCATACCCGGCGAGGTAATGCGCACGCCGGGGTTGGGGCAGTTTGGAGGCACCACCCTGGGGGTGGGCGGGGGAGCAGGCGTGGGCGAGAACACCGGCGTGGGCGTGCTCGGCCGGACGGGGACGCGCGTGGGCGAAGGGGAACGTGTGGGCACCCGTGTGGGCGTTGGCGTCGCCTCAGGGGTCAACGTCGGGCCGATGACCACCGGCGTGGGGGTCGGCGTGGCCCGAAGGGCCCTAGGCGAGGCGGCGGAGCGCGCCGATGACATGTTCATGTAGAACGTTATGGCCATGATGCCGGCGAAGAAGGCCGCAAAGATGAAAGCCTGGCGTGCTTCTCGAAATCGCTCCTCGCGCTCCAGCGCGAAGACGGAGAACCGGTATTCCCGATAAGCCCGCCGGGCAAGCCCCAAGTAGAGCAGAATGCCTAACAGGCTTACGATGTAGATGACCCAGTCGTATTGGTCAAGCAGCGAGAGGATCAGCTCCATGTTTCCCCTTTTGTGGAGGACCCTGAGGGGCCCAACTGAAGCACTCTATTCTACAGCATCTGCTGCCCGACTGTCAAAGGAATGGTATGGCTCCACGATGAGCTCAAACCAGGCAAACCCGGCTGCCACACGTGGTGCTGTCAACAGCTCTCCGAGCCAGACGCGGGCGGGACGCACAGGGCTCACATCTTCCAGAGTGGAGTGTTGGGAGCTCCCCTGAGTGCTGAGCAGGGCATGGCTCCACCGAAACGTGCCGCGCAGGTCAGCTTGACTGCCCAGGAGACGCAAGGCCTCTACGGCCTCGGCGGTGAGTTTTGGCCCTCCGAATTGGGGGGGCAAGTCCACGGTGTCATTGGCCGCCACTGCCACCAGCGCGTTTTCGGGAACCTCTCTGATAAATTGGGCCAGTGCACTGGCGTCGGTCGGCTCGTTCACTGGGTCGAAGACGGCTGTGCGTATCACCTCACCGGTTGCTGGATCGAGCACGGCCACATTGTACCCCATGAGGTTGGGAGCCACATCCCGGCCGTTCACGTAAATGTGGGCCAGGTCCCCCACCTCAAGGCCGGCACTTTCCACAACGACGCTTACCACTCCTCCTGGCCGGGCGCCCACACAGGTGGAGATGAACGACCTGTCGGTCACTGACACGAGGCGTTCAAACGAGAGGCGCAGAGTGTTAGGGCCAGGCTGGAATCCCTCCAGCACAAGCGCGTACTCGTGCCAGCCGGGACGCAAGGCCACGGATACTGGGGGCTTCCCATTGACGGCCACGTGCATTTGCTGGGGGACGGGTGAACAGGCTCGGAAACGAAGACGCACTCGTCCGGCGTCCAAGGCCACGAAAAGGCGTGCGGTTCGGCGCTGAGCCCACACGGTGGGGGCCTGATCTGGCTGCAACTGGCGCTCGAGCTCGAAGGGGGGCAGAGGGCCCCATCCGTCGCCGAAGTGGAGCCTGGCCAGCGGGTGCAGAGCGTCGAAGCGGACGGCACGCGGCGGCGGGGGCAGGGCGACTTCCCACGCGCCGATGCGGCCATCGTCGTACCACTTGGTCAAAGGGAGCACTTGTTCCAGGTACGGTATGGTGGCCTCGGGCGTGACCCCAGGGCGCGGTGTGGTGCTCCGGTGGACGATGATCTGCCGTACTCCCAGGAGTTGAAGCACGTCAAGGCCGTTCTGGGCATCAAAGCGCTCACGGCCCTCCGGCAGGGACTTCCCCGTCTCTAAGGCGAGCAGGCTGTTGAGCAAGGGAGCCTCGGTAAAATATTGGAAGAGGAACTCCGGGTTGCGGCTGGTATTGCCGTTGAGCAAACGCTTGCGGTGGACTGTTTGGTAGAATTGGGCGAACATGAAGGTGGTGTCCAGAGGGCCGGTGACGCGGAAGCCGTTGCGCCAGGCCATGGGCACTTCCAGCACGGCTGTGGTGGTCTTCTGGGCCAAGGTCTCGTACACGGCGGGCACCTGGTACGAGCTGAGCGGCAAGGGCACGGCGGCCGTTTCCACCAGGAAAATGAACAGGGACACAGATAAAATGGCACATCGGCGCCTGTGATCATACCGCTCGGCCAAGGCGCGCATGCCGTAGGCGCTTAACACCGCGAGGCAGGCGGCGATGAGCACGCTGTAGCGGCTGGGGTAACGGTTGGCCTTGAAGATGGGCAAACGCAGCAGCAGGTCAAAGGGGAGGGGGAGCTCCCCACTGTTGGCCGTTGAGACGCAAGGTGGGCCCCAAGCTCAGGGCCATGAACGTGATCAGGGCGACGCCCCAGAAGGTGGCCTGGGCCCGCGTGCGCCGGTCGAGCAGGGCGATCAAGGCAAACGTGAGGGGAACGTAACCCAAGTAGGCAAAATTCAAGTAGGCGAAGTTCAAATCTTGACGTACCCACCGGCCTAGCAAGGGGTGCAAGTGGCTCGGCACCCAGAATCCCACAAGGTCGTTGCTGAAGACATCGGCGAAGCCCAATCCCTCGACCAGGAAGTCGCCTTCCACGCGCAGGGTGATCATCATGGAGACCAACACCGGGGAGAGCCCCAAGGCGAAGAGGAGGGCAACGCCGGCGTATTGGCGCGTTCGGGCAACGGCTCGCCTCCATTCCCCCCGCCGGAGCTCGCCGGTTCGGTGCCATGCCCACCACAGCAGGGTGAAGAGCACCAGAAACGAGGCGTAGGTAAACTCAGTCCACCCGTTGGCGAGGAGGAAGAGGGCAGCCAAGCCCACATCACGCCACCGTGCACGTGACTCCATGTGCCAGAGGGCCAACACGTACCAGGGCACCCACTGACTGGCCGCAATGTTGAATTGGCCCAAGGACAAGTAGACGAAGCGGGAGTGTGCGAAGGTGAAGATACTCCCGGCCAGGAATGGGCCCAGCAGCCCTCCGGTCACCCGGCGGGCCACGTAGAACATGCCCATCCCGCCCATTATCAGCTCGAACCACACTAGAATGGTGTTGGCCGGCACGAGGCCCAAGGTGAGCTGAAAGGGCATGACCAACACAGCGTTCAACGTCGCCAAGGTGTAGAAGACCAGATTTACCCCCAAGGGCCAGAAGAGGTAATCGCTTCTCAGAGGAGTGAGGCCGTTGAAGAGGGCGAAGGGCACCCACCAGAGATTCCAGAGCATGGCTGGATCGTCGCTCCCATCGCCGGGGGCGTGAGTGGTCCAGAAACGGGCCAACGGCCACGTGAGCAGGAGGGCAAGAACACCATACCCGACAATGGTCAACCAAACAGGCCGCCTTTGACGAAGGAGGCGCCTCAAGATACAATTTCCACATGTTTTGGTTTGACCTTGTCCTGCTGATCGTTTTACTGGGCTCAATGCTCGTTGGCTTTGCGCGCGGCTTCCTGCTTCAGGCCGTGAGCCTGTTGGCCCTGTATCTGGGCCTTGTGATAGCAACGGCCTATCAGCCGCGTGTCTCCCGGTTCGCGGCCAGCCTCCTGGGGCCTGCGGAGACGTTGGTGCGCGACACGGTGATCTTCCTGTTGATCGTCTTTTCGTCTGGAGTGGTATTAACTTGGGCGTGCGCTTCGGCTTCGAACAGGCCTCACTGCGCTTGGGCGGCACGGTCGACCGGCTGGCGGGCATGGCCTTGGGCCTGATCATCACCAGCGGGTTCTTCTGGGGCTACGGTGCTCACTCTGGTCCCTTGAATTTCATGACTAGTGTGCCTCTGGATCAACTACAACACTGTGCGCCTGTTTATCCGAGAGGGCATTGCCCGCTCCTTGTTGGTGCCGATGATTATAACGACACTCCCCGTGCTTCGCCCAACTTGTGTCCCCCTTGGATGTCCGGCTACTTGCCCCCATCATCTTCCAGCAGCTTCCCATAACTACGCCGTCGCGAGCTTCTCCCGCCTTGGTCCCTGTGCTCTAAAATACGGTACAATCACGGGACAGAACGTGAGGGGATGTCGGGCAATGAGATCATCTGCCAGACAGCCCATGGCAACCGCCTCTTCTGATGTCAACGTGGTGCCTGTGGCAGAACCAGTCGCCCAACTGGCCCATCCCAGCCCTTTGGCCAAACAGAACGCGGCTGGTGCTTGTCGTGGGCTTTGCCCTCATTGTAGCCGTGGGGCACGTTGCCGTTGCGTCTCCCCATCTCGGGCACCGAGCGCCCGTTAACGTGGGAGGAGGCCCCTGTTTATCTCGCAAGCGCCACGACAGTGACGGGCCTCTACAGTCATCACTCCCTCACAGGACCTCTCTCCCTTCGGGCAGCTTGTGCT
>JAUZRY010000082.1 GCA_030949995.1 Ardenticatenia bacterium | reverse complement strand
GCCAGGCCTTCCACGCCCTCGAACAGGCTGCCACCCCGCGCCCAGGAGCTCGCCCAGGAGCTCGACCGCGCCCATCACGCCCTCCACCAGGCCCCGCCACCCGTCCCTCCTGGGCCCGCGAGGTGCTCTCGCCTTCCCCCCTCCCCTCACATCCCTTCACCCCACGACCTCCGCCCGCGCGCCACCTCCTCGACCTCTCGACCGCGCTCCACCAAAAATCCAGACGGCGGATTTCCACGCCGTCTCCGAGGAGGTGGACCAGTACTCACCCCTCCCACAAAGTGCCCTTGCAGCACCTGCTCGACTGGCACCGGAACGCCGCACGCCACGGCCTCCGCTTCCTCTACCGGTTCGAAGGCGAGCTGGACGGGGCTGAACAGGCGCTGGACGCCTGGAACCTCCAGGATGCCCACCGGCAGCTCCAGCAGCTCCAGCAGCTCCTCACCCAGCCCCCTTGGCCACTCCCCACACACCTCCTGGAGCGCCTCGACAAGCTCCGCACACGCTTCCAGCACCAACACCACTTGGGCGCTCCGTGCGGGAGTCGTTGGACCACGGCCACTATCTGGCGGTGATTGACACGCCTCGCCTCTCCTCAGGGCGACCCGCCAGCACGCCTGGCACCAGGAGGCCCAAAAGCAGCAGACCTTCTTCCACCTCGTTGACCACATCAAGCATGGGCTCACCCAAGTCCACTCCAGCACCACGGACCGGGCCCACCACCTGGCGGCCCAGACCAATCAGCTCGTCACACAGGCCCACGACCTCCCGCGCCCCGCCATCCGACGTGCCCTGGAAGCGCTCCTCGACCACCACTGGACACACTGGCTCCCACCACAACGCGACTCCTTTGAGGCCCTCAGGCCGCCGTGCACACCCTGGACCTCCCACAGACCTTTGCACACACGCCTTCGCCCACGCCCTCACCTCCGCCCGCCGGGAGGTCGACGAGCTGGCCAAGATCGAGGCGGCCCTCTCCGAGGTCCAAAAAGAAGCCGACTGGCTCACCTGGACTCAGTGGCAGGCTCAGCTCCACCGCCTCGAACAACACGCTCAGTGTGCTGCCTCCAGAACGCAGGCCCGCGTCGTGCGCCAGCGCTTGGACCAGGCCGTCCAGCACGCCCTCCGCCAGCACGCCCTCCAGATCCAACGCCTCCTCCAAGAGGAACAGCCCCAAAAGGCCTACGAGCTGGCCAGCTCCGTGTGGGCCAAGATCGCCCAAGGCGTGATCGACCAGCACCACTTCCTCCAACAGCTCCAACATCCCGGGCTCCCAGGCTGGTCCCAGGGCGTTACCCAGGCCATCCGCGACCTCAAGGCCCTCCGTGACTTCCTCCGCTGGACTACCACCATCGAGGCCCAGGAGCAGCGCGTCCGCGATGCCATCACCTCCAACACCCCCTTGGACACGATCATCCAAGCCCTGGACCGCCTTGAACGCCACTGGCACCAGGCCCCACCTGACTTCCCACACACGCCAGGCCCCCACTACCACGCCCTGGCCGCCCGGCGACGCGAGTGGCGCCTTATCAAGCGCGCCCTCGATCCCCTCCGGGAGCTCCACCCAACTCGCTCCCGCCTCGACCCCGTGGAGGAGCGCCTCCGCGCTTACCATGACCCCCTCCGCCAGCTGGCCGACGCCGTCGAACAGTACCGGCTCGAGGCCCACCACACTCGGGACCTCTTCGACACCCACCTCCTCCCCCGCGCTCACGACCGTGTTCGCCAGATCATCGCCGACGTCCGCCAAGCATGGCAGGCCGCCGAGCACCACATCGCCTCCGACACGCCCGACCAGGTCCTCCAGGCCTGGACCACTCTTCTCTCCCTGTGGCAGTGGTCACCCCGCCTGGCCGCCCTGTGTGATGACCTCGACATCTCCACAGAGCTCCCTCGCCCTGATGTGTTGGTCCAACGGGCCCGCGTACAGGCCCACGCTTACTTGGAGCGCCTCCCACAACGTGTGTTCTCCTCCTCAGATCAACAGCACCTGAACCAGCTCCTCGGCGAGCTCGATCAGGTCCGCCTCACCGTTGCCGGCTTCCCCGACGCCGCACAGCTCTCCCTGCCCACCACGGCCACGGCCACCACCCTGTTGGACGCCCTCACCATGGCCCACAGCACCCTGCGCCGCCTGCTGACCCCCCCCTTTGAGCCCACCTCGCTCCACACCTACCTCTCCGCCGTCGAGGAGGACTTCAAGACGCTCACATGGCATGACGAGTCCTTCGCCCAGGCCCTCAGCACCCTCCGCCGGCTCGTCAACGAGGTCAACGAGGTCCTCCCCCCATCCCCCACGCTCCCACACGATGACGATGACACCAGCCCCATTTCCCTCTTGGACCGCCTCATTGCGCTGGAGCGCAACCCGCTCATCCAACGGCACCGCACCATCCAACAGCGCCGCTCCCGGAACACCCCACACCAGGACCACCGCCCGCTCCAACAGCTCCTCCTCTACGAAACCGCCGACTACCGGCCTCCTGACCACCTCCCCCTTGCCTGGTGGTTCGACGACCTCGCCACGCCTATCCTCAGACAAATTCAGTCGTTGGTTAATTCATATAGACATGTGCAGCTTAACCTCGAGTTTAACCTCAAGATCAGTATATACAAATTAGCTACAAATTCGGCAAGAAAAAACAGCGAAAACCTCGAAAAAATACTGACTCACTTGTATGAATATAATGACAAGCCAACACAGGAAGCTGCCGTCCGCGTTGCTAAAATCGTGGATGATACCGTGCGTGATGCAGTGAAAGAATTAACAGAAATGTTGGAATACCCGAAAAGCAAGCAATTATTGGAAAACATAAAAATGATTATAAATCAATCGACCAACAAAAAAAGAAAATAAAAATGGTTACGCACAAACAAGGACAACTACAAAAACAACGGTTCGAAGAAGCCATTGAGATCATCAGGGCACTGCTCGTCGAACGCCGGTACAGCCACGCCACTCGCAAGGCCCGCGAGCTGGTCCAGAATCAGGAGGCCCCAAAAGACGTGCGCCACCGGGCCCGCTGGTACCTCCTCTTGGCCTCCTTGGGCGCTCAGCTCAAGGAGAACCCCTGTTTCCACGACCAGTGGTGGCTCGACCTAAGGCGCTCCGTCGATGAGCACAGCTCCACACCCGACCAGCTCGCCCACCACTTCCAACCCCTCTGGAACCGGTGGCACGCCTGCCTCCGCCACAGCGAGGCCGCCCGTGCCCTCCACACCATCCTCGAGGCTCACCGCCAAGTCCTCCACCACCGCCAGGTCCTCCAGCAGGCCCTCCTCACGGCCACGGACCACTCCGCCGCCCCCTGGCTCGAGCGCGCTCAAGCCTATGTCGACGCCCTCCAGCGTTGCCTCAACGACTTGGAGCCCCTCCGCCAGAAGCTGGACCGGTGGCGCCAGCACGACTACGTCTTCCCCGACGACCCCCCTTTCGCCTTCTCCCAAGAGCTCTCCCAGAAGCTCCAGGCAACCTCCCAGGCCATCGAACAGCTCCAGAAGCTCGAAGAGCTCGCCCGCCAGCTCCACCAGGCCGCCCAGGAGGCCAGCCAGCTCCACGATGCCCTCCACGCCCTTGAACAGCAGCTCCTAGCTCTCCTCCACCCCTCCACCACCGACGCCAGCCTCCTCCCTCAGCTCAACGATTGGCTCCAGCGCTACCGCCAGGCCTTCCACGCCCTCGAACAGGCTGCCACCCGCGCCCAGGAGCTCGCCCAGGAGCTCGACCGCGCCCATCACGCCCTCCACCAGGCCCCGCCACCCGTCTCCTCCTGGGCCCGCGAGGTGCTCTCGCCTTCCCCCTCCCCTCACATCCCTTCACCCCACGACCTCCGCCCGCGCCGCCACCTCCTCGACCTCCTCGACCGCCTCCACCAAAAAATCCAGACGGCGGATTTCCACGCCGTCTCCGAGGAGGTGGACCAGTACCCACACCCCCTCCCACAAAGTGCCCCCTTGCAGCACCTGCTCGACTGGCACCGGAACGCCGCACGCCACGGCCTCCGCTTCCTCTACCGGTTCGAAGGCGAGCTGGACAGGGCTGAAAAGGCGCTGGACGCCTGGAACCTCCAGGATGCCCACCGGCAGCTCCAGCAGCTCCAGCAGCTCCTCACCCAGCCCCCTTGGCCACTCCCTACACACCTCCTGGAGCGCCTCGACAAGCTCCGCACACGCTTCCAGCACCAACACCACTTGGAGCGCTCCGTGCAGGAGTCGTTGGACCACGGCCACTATCTGGCGGTATTGACACGCCTCGCCTCTCCTCAGGGCGACCGCCAACACGCCTGGCACCAGGAGGCCCAAAAGCAACAGACCTTCTTCCACCTCGTTGACCACATCAAGCATGGGCTCACCCAAGTCCACTCCAGCACCACGGACCAGGCCCACCACCTGGCGGCCCAGACCAATCAGCTCGTCACACAGGCCCACGACCTCCCGCGCCCCGCCATCCGACGTGCCCTGGAAGCGCTCCTCGACCACCACTGGACACACTGGCTCCACCACAACGACTCCTTTGAGGCCCTCCAGGCCGCCGTGCACACCCTGGACCTCCCACAGACCTTTGCCACACACGCCTTCGCCCACGCCCTCACCTCCGCCCGCCGGGAGGTCGACGAGCTGGCCAAGATCGAGGCGGCCCTCTCCGAGGTCAAAGAAGCCGACTGGCTCACCTGGACTCAGTGGCAGGCTCAGCTCCACCGCCTCGAACAACACGCTCAGTGTGCTGCCTCCAGAACGCAGGCCCGCGTCGTGCGCCAGCGCTTGGACCAGGCCGTCCAGCACGCCCTCCGCCAGCACGCCCTCCAGATCCAACGCCTCCTCCAAGAGGAACAGCCCCAAAAGGCCTACGAGCTGGCCAGCTCCGTGTGGAGCCAAGATCGCCCAAGGCGTGATCGACCAGCACCACTTCCTCCAACAGCTCCAACATCCCGGGCTCCCAGGCTGGTCCCAGGGGGCGTTACCCAGGCCATCCAGCGACCTCAAGGCCCTCCGTGACTTCCTCCGCTGGACTACCACCATCGAGGCCCGGGAGCAGCGCGTCCGCGATGCCATCACCTCCAACACCCCCTTGGACACGATCATCCAAGCCCTGGACCGCCTTGAACGCCACTGGCACCAGGCCCCACCTGACTTCCCACACACGCCAGGCCCCCACTACCACGCCCTGGCCGCCCGGCGACGCGAGTGGCGCCTTATCCAGCGCGCCCCCTCGATCCCCTCCGGGAGCTCCACCCAACTCGCTCCCCGCCTCGACCCCGTGGAGGGCGCCTCGCGCTTACCATGACCCCCTCCGCCAGCTGGCCGACGCCGTCGGGCAATGGCGGCTCGAGGCCCACCACACTCGGGACCTCTTCGACACCCACCTCCTCTCCCCGCGCTCACGACCGTGTTCGCCAGATCATCGCCGACGTCCGCCAAGCATGGCAGGCCACCGAGTACCACATCGCCTCCGACACGCCCGACCAGGTCCTCCAGGCCTGGACCACTCTTATCTCCCTGTGGCAGTGGTCACCCCGCCTGGCCGCCCTGTGTGATGACCTCGACATCTCCACAGAGCTCCCTCGCCCTGATGTGTTGGCCCAACGGGCCCACGCTTACTTGGAGCGCCTCCCACAACGTGTGTTCTCCTCCTCAGATCAACAGCACCTGAGCCAGCTCCTCGGCGAGCTCGATCCAGGTCCGCCTACCGTTGCCGGCTTCCCCGACGCCGCACAGCTCCCCTGCCCACCACGGCCACGGCCACCACCCTGTTGGACGCCCCTCACCATGGCCCTGGCACCCTGCGCCGCCTGCTGACCCCCCTTTAAGCCCACCTCGCTCCCGCACCTACCTCTCCGCCGTCGGGGAGGACTTCAAGACGCTCACATGGCATGACGAGTCCTTCGCCCAGGCCCTCCAGCACCCTCCGCCGGCTCGTCAACAGGGTCAACGAGGTCCTCCCCCATCCCCACAGCTCCCACACGATGACGATGACACCAGCCTCATTTCCCTCTTGGACCACCTCATTGCGCTGGGCGCAACCGCTCATCCAACGGCACCGCACCATCCAACAGCGCCGCTCCCGGAACACCCCACACCAGGACCACCGCCCGCTCCAACAGCTCCTCCTCTACGAAACCGCCGACTACCGGCCTCCTGACCACCTCCCCCTTGCCTGGTGGTTCGACGCCCTCGCCACGCCTATCCTCAGCCAAATTCAGTCGTCGATGCAAAGGTATGAAGAAGTGCAACTTCAGGTTAGAAAAGCCATCACAGATATACTTGCTGATCTCCCCAACAGAGAAAGAGAAATTTCCAGGAGCTATTAAGCAGATATTCTGGAGTCATCTCATGGAAGACGATCAAACAACTTCTTCTCCCCTCGTTGCAGTTGCCCAGACCTTAAGCCAAGCTATTGAGAAATCAATAGCTGAGTTAGATGTTAATGATAAGATGAAGGTGTTAAAAATTCTTA
This sequence comes from Ardenticatenia bacterium, assembly GCA_030949995.1. GTDB lineage: Bacteria > Chloroflexota > Anaerolineae > Ardenticatenales > Ardenticatenaceae > WFWG01. The sequence goes on along the minus strand of JAUZRY010000082.1, from coordinate 9,062 downwards.
TTAAGATCACAGACACTCACCCACATTAAATTTCAGAAAACATGAACCCGATCCTGGGAGCAGATCCAACAGGCTACCTGATCCTTCTCCGCCAACGAATCAGTCTCCCACTGACAAGAGGCCACGGCTGAGGTGAAGCCGAAAGTGAGCACAAAAATCCGTAAAATTACGCTACCGCCGCCGTGGAGCATGTGATATACTTGACTACGACTCTGTTCATTGGCATATCGCGCTCTTGGGAGCCACTGAAGGTGACTTCCGGAGCCACCGAGGCCACGGCTGAGGTGAAGCCGAAGGTGATGGTCGCTTAGAACGTGACCGTCATTGGGTCAATCGCCTTGGATCTTCTAAGGGAAAGCGGTCATCGCTTACGGAGGAAGGAGGTGATATGCATACTAGCGTGGTCGTAAGTTCTTGAGGCTATCCCGTCTCTAATGTGGTCTCCCTCGAATCAGCAACTAGGTTCTCTACCTTGTCTTCATCGTTGACGTGAAAAGGAGGATATGTCCATGGCCCGTGTATTGACGACTCAAGAGGCACTCCAGCAGCTTCAACAGATGGAAACGATCATCAACGGGGAGCTTCGGAACGAGGTGAGCAAGTTAGAACAACTCATTCAACGCCTTAGTGACCCCAACGTGTGGGCCGGTGGCGCCGCCACCAGGCGCTCCCAAGCCGAGAGCTGGCGGGGCAACATCAAAAACGCCCTGCAACGCGTGCAGGAGCTCCAGGATGTGGCAGAGACCGTGAATGCCAGGATTCGTGAGGCTGGTGGAGGTTTGGCCTAAGGCGGTTCTCCATGGCTCAGCTCCTGTTGCCCCCGCCGATCACCTCGCCCCTCACATGCCACGAGGAAACATCGGTGATCAGGTGGCTCAGGATGTGGCTAGACGGCAACACACGGTTTCGGAAAACCATCCTCATTGTGAAACTCTATTCAATTCCGTGAGGGGGTATCCATGAGCAAGGTTCTCGTTACTCAGGAAGGTGAACAAGTCGTTCAGGACATTCTTTCCACACTGAGAAAGCTCGAACAAACCATACAGGACTTGGACAATCGGGGCAAGACCCTCTCCAACCCCGACGTGTGGGATGGAGCAGGAGCCCGCGAGTTTCGTGGTCAATGGCCACAAATGGCGAACACGCTGCGCCAATTGCAGGACACCTTGGAGCAACTGAGCAATAGTGCCAAAGATATTATGGCGGCCATTCGTGCAGCCGGTGGAGGTTATTGAGTCGCTCGTTCGCGCACGTTCCTGTTCCTGTTCACCGCACCGTCGTGGAACGCCTAGAGTTTCAGCTCCCAAGGCCTTTGGCCTTTTCCGAAGTAGGGACAGCAATGAGCAGACAGGTAGCAGCCGACCCTGAAGACTTGCGCCTGTACGTCGGTGCCGGTCGCCAGGTGGACGAGGAGCTCATGGCAGCCGTGCGCCGCTTGGCCGACCGGCTCGGTGCCTTTGAGCGCACGTGCACAGAAGCTGGGTTTCGGATACCTGTGGCCCACCTGCCGGGAATGCTGTACCAACATGTAGCCCGATCCAAGACCGTGGACGATTGGGTGGAACGTGTGGCCATGGCCATTGAGTGGGCCGATTACAAAGGAGTTGAGGAGCTCACGCTCGCGTTTCTCAGTTCCATGTGGCAAAACCATCGTCCTGAGAGTACAGCTGCTCAGGTTATCTGGCAGGCGCTCCAAGAAGACCGTGAGGAGAGATCCACGTTGGCCTTGCGAACTGATTGGTTAGCCGACGTGGACCTCACGTGGTGGGAAGCGTTCCTGCTCTTCCAGCTCGAGTAGCCGTCACTTACACAGCTCATTCACACCATGCCGCGGGGGAGACGTTGTGCCTTTAACCGCGCGCCCGAAAAGTTCCAGTCCACAACTCCACCTCAGCCGGGCTGAAATCTTGGCTTTTTTGGCGCTCATGAAGCGCCACACTCTCCCCGGCTTGCCAGAGAACTTCGCCGATCTCTCAAACGGCCAAGAGGCACGTGTTGCTCTGATCAATGAAGGGTACCGATCATTAAGAGAACGTGGGCTTTTAAGTTTATTATCAGGAGAGGAGTTGGCCACTCACATTCATGAATCCCTTTTGATGACTCTTGGACAGGTGCTGGTCAGCCGTCACTGCGTCGTCGTTCTCAACCTTGTTCCTCCCCGAGAGCATCACGCCTTTTTTCTTCTGTGTGGGACCGGTCCACACAGTTGTTTACTGGCAGGATTCTCCACAAGGCCTTTGCTTCGAGGCCGTAGGTTCATCCGAAGGGGGGCACCGCCGCCTCGAGGCCACCCTGGAGCATATGTGGCCTCCGAGTGCACCTTACCTTCTTGAAAAAGAACACAGGGACACTTTCCACGTCTTTCCTCCCCATATCGCCGAGTTCGTGACCATTGCTTGGGAGCAGCCTGACAAGGCGTACCAGACCTTCGTGGCTGCAGGTGTTCAACCGGCCATGGCCGGACGTTTCGTTGATGACTTTCGGAGCAAGCCATCCATCCTTGTCATTTCGGCACCACTCGTTTCCCGGGAAGACGGCCTTGCTCAGGGACGTGCCCTTCTGTGTGTGCCGGAAAGCGATGGGAGTGGCGGATGGGGCCTCCAAACCGCTCACACGGCCTCAGGCCTCAGGCTTGCGTTTGCCCCCCGTGAGGAGTGGTTGAAACGCATCCGTTCTCTCTGGCCTCCTCCGACAGCGGGAACACGAGGAGGAGCCCCATGACGAAACGAGTGCTCAGCACCGATGAGGCTCTCGAATCCATAGCTGCCATGAGTACATTGACCGAAGAACTTGTCATGCTCGCCGTCCAGTTGTCCCATCACGCCCAGAAGCTGCAGGACAGGAACATGTGGTACGGGAGGAACGCACAGCAGGTTGTCGCCGAATGGGAGGGGCGTGCTGGCCAACTTCAGGAACTCATCCGCCAGGCCCGTGTGCTGCAAGCACAGGCTCACGCCATGCACAGACGCATTCGATCGGCAGACACATGGCGCACTCTGGGCGCCTGGCTCATGTGGGTGCCGGGCATTGGGCCCCTGTGGAGCTTGGGCGTCGCCCTCTGGCGCGCCCTCGAGTCCTTCAGCCCGTTCGGACAATCGCCGGCCACACCAGCGCCCAAGCCCGTGCCCACGCCCACGCCGCGCGCCCAACCGGCACCGCGCTCTCAGACGCCCCGATCCTCGCCTCCGGGCGGCCGTTCCAATCAACCGAAACGTGGCCCGGCGCCCTTCCCTGCTCCGAGTGACCGGCTTGCCCGGCCTGCTCCGCGCACCCCCGAATCCCCGGCGCGCCCGAGGGTTTTCCCCTCCCCCATTTCGGCCCAAGAGCTCAACAGCCGAAAAGAGGCTATACGTGCGCAGTTGAACAGAGAAAACGAGCCCGGATGGTGGACAAAACAACAATGTGTTCCTTGGGCGAGGAAGCGACGCCAATCTTTGGGAGGAACGACGTTCCCCGCGCTTGGAAAAAGAGGAGGAGCCAAAAATCTTATCGGAATTTACAGGGACAGCGCCCTGCCCCTGACTTCCGAGACAGTGCCCGACAATAACTTCACCCGAGTGTCCACCTTGGAGCCAGGCGCGGCACTGGTGTGGCAACCAACGAGCCCCGCGCTCAGGGGCACCGCTGGGGCTACCTACGGACATGTGGCCGTTGTGGAAGAGGTCTACCCCAACGCCATCATCGTCAGCCAAAGCAACTGGCCGGGCAAACCGATCATGGTCATTGATATGAAACACGTGCAGCAGAACGAGATCTTTGTCATTCCGAAGGAAGCGCGACCGTCGAACCTGATGAGATGAGGTGAACTATGCCCTCATGGCAGCCTAACTGGAGCGATGTGCGGTGGAACTGGGCCGTTGCCGAGGAGGCGGCTGCTGAATTGTCCCGTGTGGCCGATCTTCTCGAGCAGTTGACCGCCCAACGTCGTCGCATGGCAGCCCACATCACGGCCACGTGGCATGGCGGATATCGCCGGCGCTTTGACGACGAGCTCGCCGAAACTGTGAGAAACGCACAAACAATCGCCTACGAATACCGCCGCATGGCGGCCGCCATCCGAGCGGCCAGCCAGGCTGCCCGTGCCGAACAGCTCCGCCGGGAGGCTGAACGGCGCCGCTGGTGGGAAGAAAAGCGTCGAGAGGAAGAGGAAGCAGCCAGACGACGTCGTCACCGGTAACACGCTCTCACCAAGAGCATTCTTCCATGAACACGGAGGTTGGTGCAATGCGCATTCCATGGAGGCCGTTAGCAGCTACGGGGGGAGGAACTCTCATCGTTCTCCTGCTCACGATTGCATTCACCACCGCTGTCTGGGCGCAGAGCACATCACAGAGGCTGGTCATCCGTCTCATGGATGTCTCCGCGTTTCCCAACGTCACCCTGTACGTTCAGGGCTTGGGCTTTTCGCTAGACGACATCCAGCTCAGCGTGCTGGAAGACGGCCAAGAAGTTGAAGCCCAAGTTCAGCCAGCCACCATGGGCGTTCAGGTGGCCATTCTGTTAGATGCCTCCCGCAGCATTTTAGCCAAGGGGAATTCCGGCATTCCCCGCTACCAGGAAGCCGGTCTCGCCACACGTCGGTTCGTCGAACTCGGGCTGCTCGACCCGCAATTGGACCGTCTCGCCTCCTACGTGGCCAGGCCCCAAGACGGCCAATTGGGTATCCTTCAGACGTGGACTTATGACCACCAGGCGGCTGTGGACCGCCTCTACCTGTACGAACCAAAGGAGCCGCCAGAAGCCACACCCCTTCACGACTTACTCTTCAGCATCTTTGACCACTTTAACCAGGCGCAAGATGTGTCGCCCGCCATTAGCCGTGCCATTGTGCTCTTCTCCGACGGGCTCAGCGGCTCCAGCAGCTTGGAGATCACTGACGCCATCAACCGGGCCCAAGAGGAGAATGTGCCCATCTTCACGGTGCTCTTAGGCCGAAGCGAGACGGGCGAGCGCAACATGCGCCGCTTGGCCACGCTGACCGGCGGACAGTTCGTCCGCCTCGACAACATCGAAGACGTGGACGCCATCTGGCGAGCCGTGGGCCAACTGCGTGAGCAGCTCCTCATTTCCTACCGGGCCCGCTCGGCCGAGCCACGCCAAGTGGAAGTCATGGCCACGCTCTCCAATGGTACCACCACGAGCACAACAATGATATTCCCCGCTGTCAAGGTCGATGTGCCCACCGTGACGATCGTACAACCTCAAGAAGGTATGTTCATCACTAAAGAGGCCCCAGCCTTTGACACCCCTCTGTCCGAGGTGGAACCACGCGAGCTGCCCATCCAAATTCAAATCCAATGGCCCAACGGCGAACCCCGCGCCATTCGCCGGGTGGAGTACACCGTGGGCACCGAGACGCGCATCGTCGAACAGGCCCCCTTCGATCAAATCATCTTCCCCATCAACAAGCTGGACACCGGCCGCTACACCGTGCGCGCGGTCGTCGAAGATGAACTGGGCCTGCGGGCCGAATCACCGCCCGTCACCTTTGAAGTCGAAGTGGTGCGGCCACCTCCACCGGGCACGGAGCCTGCCGTCGAGCTGACGCTGGGCAACCGCACGGTGGTGATTCCACGTGACCGCATCACCATGGGCATCAACGTCTTGGTGCTGTTCGTGGCCTTGGCAGCCCTCTTCTTCGCCCTGCAGAAGACCGATATGGGTCCGGCCGCCACAAAGGTGATGCAGGATATATGGAAGCAAGTTACTAGGCCCTTTCGTCCCGATGAGATCGAGAGTGCCAAGGCATACCTCGAAGTGATTGACCCAGGCGAGGCCTTGGGTCTAGCACCGAAGCTTGCGCTGCGCGAGGTGACCAAGATCGGGCGGGACCCCTCCTCCGTCCACATCAAGATCCCGGACTCCAGAGTGTCCAGGCTGCACTGCACCATCAAGGAGGAGTCTAGAGGGTTCGTCATCCAAGACGAAGGGTCGACCGCAGGTACTTGGGTCAACGGAAACAAGCTGGGAATCACCGACTCACATTTACTCCGCGACGGGGACATCATTGCCGTGGGCCCCGTTCGTCTCCGCTTCGTGGAGAAATCCAAGGAACCCGGTTACAGTGGTGGCGATAAAGACAAAACGTTGGTAGGCCTCCTTCCCGAATCAGATACGTTGGGAAGGCTGAAAGGCGAAAATAAGACGGAAATGATGTAGCCCCGATAACAAAGCCAGCGGGCCCCACGGGAGACACGCTCTGCCCCACACCGTCACCGTGGCGGAGGCAGAGCCCGGGGACCAGAGCAGCCGCTGACATTCCGAAGATGTGAGTCCGACCATGAAGACATTGCCCAAGGGGAGCACCATCGGGCCATATCCGTACCGCCTCATCCGCCCAATCGGAAAGGGCAAAGGGGGCATGGCAGTCGTTTACCTGGCCACAGTGGGCGACGACGTGGATGCCCCCGACCCCATGGACCTGGTGGCCATCAAGTTCTCCCTCGTCCACAAGCAGACGGAACACAGGGCCTTCTTCGCCCGCGCCCACAGCAACGAGGTGGAGATCCTGCGTCACTTGGACCACCCCGGCGTGGTGCGCCTCTACCGCATCCGGGGCGCCGGCGTGGGCACCCGGCCCATCTACGCGGCGCGGGCCGAGGTGCCCGGCCAACCCTGGTTTTCGGTGCTGGAGTATCTGAGGGGCGGTTCCCTGGACGACCTCATCAAATCCCAAAAGCAGTGCGACTTGGAATGGATTCTCTATGTTGCCCACACCATTGCCAAGGCACTGGCCTACGTGCATGGGAACGGGTACGTCCACTTGGACCTGAAACCCGACAACGTGCTCTTCCGTCGCCCCCTGGACCAAGCTGTTGAGCCCGTGCTCGTGGACTTCGGCGTGGCCCGCCCCATTGGCCGCGTCGGGCTGGAGGGGGGCACGCTCCAATGGCTGCCGCCAGAGCGCGTGCATCACATGATGGTGGACCAGCCAGCCCCCACACACGTGCTTCCCCACCCCAGCATGGACGTGTACGCGCTTGGCTTGATTCTGTACACCATGTTGACAGGACAGCCGCCCTTTAACGCCCGGCGCCCCAAGAGCCTCATCAAGGCCATTGTGGAGCAGACCCCACGCCCTCTGAGTGAGGTGCGCCCCGAGGTGCCTGCCGAGCTGAATGACCTAGTCATGGCCATGGTGGCCAAGGCCCCCGACGACCGGCCAACCGACGAGGAAGTCATAGCCACGTTGCGCAAACTGGCACCACGACAACCACCTGCCCTGCTTTCCCAATCGCAAGATCAGCGGCTGACCGCAATGCCAACGCCGAGGGCGAAAACCAAGCGACGGCCACAAAAGAGGCACCTCCCGAAATGGGTGGCCGGCTTGACCGCCGCTTCGCTGGCCATCTTGGCAGCGGGCATGATTACGATGTGGGCTTTCCAGGCGGGCTTCGTCCGCGTTCGGACGAGGGCGGACATGACCAGTGTTGCGCAATCGCTTCAAAATGAAACCCTTCCTCCGGCAAACGACACTGCCCCGCCACCGTCCTCAACCCCAGAGCCCACCATTGGTCCCACCTCCACCCCAGTGCCAGTAGGCGCCATTGTGGTCGCCCGCCCTTCAGCCACACCAACATCGAATCCCACACCAACGTCCACGGCCACACCCACACCAACGTCCACGGCCACCTCATCCCCCACGCCCTCGGGGCCACCCAACACCATCGACTTTGAGACCATGGGGGTTTGGAAGCGAGGCGACCAACCGTACGGCACCCTAGTGCAAAGCGCCAACCGCGCCCGCCAGGGCACCTACTCGGGGCAGCTCGCCTATGCTTTTCCATCACGCGACAACGACTTCGTGGTCTTCCTCCAGGAACGTCCCTTGGAAGGGCGCCCTAACGCCGTGCGCGCCTGGGTTTACGGCGACGGCCGTGGCCACTTCTTCAACATTTGGATCCGCGACAGCGCTGGCCAAGTGTGGCAAGTTCCCTTGGGCCAAGTGGACCACGCGGGCTGGCAGGAGATGATTGGCCGCATCGACGTCAACCAGGAGTGGCCGTGGACCCACATCAGCGGCCCCGACAACGGCCGCGTGGACTACCCCATTCGCTTCGCCGGCCTGGTGTTGGACGATTATCCTGACACCTTTCAGGGCACGGGCACCATCTATATCGACGAGATCCGCGCCGTGGAGCTTTCCCCCGAGGAACTGGCACAGATGGTGGAGTTTAAGGCCACCCCATTCCCCTCTCCCCCCTCCGGCGAGACACCATCAGGTGCACCACAGAGCGGTGAGCTCACGCCCACGTCACAGGTCACCACTGCCCCAAGTGCCCCTCCTCTGACGGGCTACTTGGCCTTCACCCTGGTGGACCCGGCCACCGGGGCCCCTAGCGTTTACGTCTCCACGCCTGACGGGCAACAGCGCTGGCGGGTAGCCACCTATGCCCGCCAACCGGCCATCAGCAACGACAGGCGGGTGGCCGTCAACGGCCAAGGTGGTGGACGCGACACGATCTGGATCTACAATCTGGATGGCTCCTTGCCCGTGCAAGTGGGCACCCATCCTGAAGATGCCTTCCCAAGCTGGTCGCCGACCAGCAACCGGCTGGTCATGAGCTCAACCCTCCACGGCGACAAGCGCTCGCGCATTTACATGTACACGAACTTTACCCCCCAAACCGACCCAGAGCTCTTCATGTACGGCTCCTACGAGATGTTTGGACGGTATCCCACATGGTTTGACAACTGGCAGATAGCCTTCAACGGGTGCAATTACTGGGACACGGGCAGCCTGTGCGGCCTCTACGTGCTCGACTCCACCGGCGGGCTGCCCCGTTACTTGGTCGGTACCGAGGCCAACGACCTAGCCGCGGATTACTACGGCGATCAGGTGGTTTTCATGAGCCCACGCACCGGCAATTGGGATGTCTTTGTAGTGCCCTTCGCGGGCGGCACACCGCGCAACTTAACCAACCATCCCGCCAACGACGGTCTGCCCACTTGGTCGCCCGACGGTCGGTGGGTAGCCTTCCTCTCCGACCGAGAGGGGCATTGGGCCATCTGGGCTGTGCGGCCTGACGGTTCAGGGCTGCGCAAACTCTTCGACCTCAACG
>JAUZRY010000081.1 GCA_030949995.1 Ardenticatenia bacterium | reverse complement strand
ATGTCATCAGCCTTGATGGCCAGGAGAATAAGGCCTATCTTGGAACGAGTGAGCGTGTAGAGGGTGAGCACACAGACTAGCATGAAGGCCAGAGAGACATAATACTTGAGGTAAATGCTTCCCCTTACCAAGGAGGCAATGCCAATGATCCCCTCTTCACCGCCGGTAATGGAGGAAAGGGCGAAGGCCAAGGAGAAGGCGATCTCGGCAAAGGCTAAGGTCACGATGCCCAGATAGGGTCCCTTGAGCCGCAGACAAGGTATGCCTTCCACTATGCCCACGAGTACAGCCACAGTGGCACCGGCGATGAGATTGAACAGAGGGGGCGTGTTGACTAATGTGTTCAACAGGCCGGCTGTGTAAGCACCAGCGCCGAAAAAGAGAGCGTGTCCTAAGCTCAACTGCCCAGTATACCCGGAAAGCACATCCCAACTGGCAGCGAAGACAGCGTAGATGTTCGCCACGATAAAGACGTGGAGAATATACGGGGTGGGTGCTAACGCGGGCATGAGCACCAACATGGCCAAGCCAGCCCAGAGAGGCCATCCCTCCCGTCCCGGACCTGCGAGGTGCCAAGGCAGAAGGCGCATCTATCGTTCCTCCACCGGGTGTCCGAAGAGGCCTGTAGGGCGCACGAAGATGATCAGCACGAGAACAGCAAACGTGGCTACCGTGGTCATGCGGTCCGAGATGAAATACCCCGTCATGACTTCAATGACGCCCATGAGCAGGCCGGCTAGAATTGTGCCCTCCAAGCTGCCCATACCCCCTAGAATCACGATGGCGAAGGAACGGAGCAGAGGATTCCACCCCATAGCCGGGTAGACTAGGTAGAGAGGTCCGAGCAGGGCAGCCGCCGCGGCCGCCAACGCCGCGCCCAAACCAAAGGTGAACATGTGCAACCTCTCCACGTGAATGCCCAGCAACAGCGCAGCTTCCTCATCCTGTGCCACCATGCGAATGGCCTTGCCCATGCGGGTGTACCGAATGCCGGCAAACAGGACGCCAATGAGCACCACAGCCACCAGAAAGGCCACCAGACGCTGTTGGTCCACTTGCAAAGCACCTACACTTAGGTTGCCCTGAATGTAGGGGGGGATGTTCTTGTACCGAGGATTCCAGACGAACTTGGCCACCTCTTCGAACACAAAGGCGGCCGCGAACGTGAGAATCAGCACGTTGACTTCCTCGTGGCGCACAGGGCGCACGATGAGTCGCTCCGTCACTACGCCCACGATGAAGACGGCCACCATGGCCGCGACCATGGCCACCGGAAAGGGCAAGCCCCATTGGACGGTGACCGTGTAGACGAAGAACGCCCCTAACATGTAGAGAGCACCGTGGGCTACATTGACCACACGCATAACGCCCATGATCAGGCTAAGGCCAATGGCCGCCAGCGCGTAGAGGCCTCCGATGAGGAGCCCACTGACCAGAAGGCCGAAGAGCAAAGATGCCGTCATGATCGTTCTCCTCGCGTGTACGGAAACGTGGGGATAGAGGCGCCGGATTGGAAGCCCCTCTATCCCCACCCGGTGTTCACTGCTTCCACCAAGCAGCTTGCTCAAACCGGCCAGTGGCCACGGCCTCGGGCCAGAAGATCACCGCCTGACCACCACGCCATTGCCCCAGGAGCCCGGTCAACAGGCCTTCCCCCCACTTGGCTTGGTGCGATTCGTCGAATTCGTACACACCGGCTACCCCTGTGTAGCGAAGGGTCTGCATGGCCTCAGCCCACGTGTCCGGGTCGGTGTTGCCGGCCTGCTTAAGCGCCTCTACCATCACGTGCAGGCCGTCGTAGCTGCGCACATCTTCGTAGCCCGAGGGAGCAAAGCCGTATTTCTCCCGAAACGCCTTGTAGAAGGGCTGCGTCTTTTCAGTGACGGGAATATCCCATGACCAGGCGAAGAAGTTGACGTAGTCAGCTTTTTCTCCCATCCCCCTTACGTTTTCCTCGAAAGTCAGCACACCCGCCGTGGCAATGAAGGGAATCGGCACTTGGGCGTCATAGTACTGTTTGGCAAACGGCACGCCCTCGGCCGAGACGAGGGCAGCAATGACCAGGTCGGGATTCTTGCTCTGGATGTCGGCAATTGGAGCAGCGAACTCCTCGGTTCCCCGGGGAACAAACGTCTCACCCACCTTCTGAACACCTTTGCGGGTCAACCTCGCCTCCAATGCTTTGCCGAGCCCCTTGGCCCAAATGGCATCTTGGGCAATGTAGTAATAAGTCGAAGCGCCCACAATGTCGGCAAAAGGTTCGGTGTTTTGGGCAAAGTGAACGACGTGAGCCCCGGTGCGGAAGAGATATTTGAACGTCTCCGGGTCCTCTTTGACTTGGTCGGTCACGGCCGGTGCGGCAGCTACGGTAACCACCAGGGGCTTCTGTGCCTCCATGGCCACGGGCGAGACGGCCAGAGCCACACCGCTGGTGAAGATACCGGCCAACCCCCACACCTGGTCCTGTTCGATGAGCTTCTTGGCCGCAGTCACGCCCTTCTGCGGGTCACCACCTGTGTCCTCGAAGATCAGCTCAACAGGCTGGCCGTTCACACCGCCGCTGGCGTTGATCTGCTCGGCAGCCAATTCGAAGGCGTTCTTCATCTGTTGCCCCCCTTGAGAGGCAGGACCACTGAGAGGAACCAACACGCCAACCTTGATCGGCCCACTTTCTTGCTCCCCCGTGCCGAACCCAGCACACGCTGTCAACCCAACGGCGACGAGAAAGAGAACCACCACCCCAAGTCCAAGGCGTCGTTGTTGCATGGCGCATTCCTCCTCCTGGTTCAGTTCGTGCGGCTGCCTGAATCCACAAGCCCCTGCTACTCACGTGTCAAAGTGCCTTTCACCCCCTTTCACCAGGCCGTGTTGTATACATACCGAAAGAGAAGGGAGGGGAAACCGGCGGGGCAAAGTCAAAGCGGGGAACAGATCGGCCTTCGGCCGGCCGAGCACGGGCGAAGGATTGACTTCGGACGGCACACTCGTCCTGGGCATCGGTCTGGCCCGGTTCCGTCTCACGTGCACCGTGTGAACACAGCAGGAGACAGCGCCGGACGGCGTAACGGCATTTGCCAGGGAGACAGATCATGACAAACTATATCACGGTTTGTCCGCGGTGGCAACCAACCGTCACATATTTCCGTTCGCGTGGCAACGGCTACAACGTGTCGCCTGAGCCCACGCCGATTCCAGTGTGGAGAACGCAAGATGTCGACCAGAACACCTGCCCACTCTGTTCACGTCCACGAGACGACCGTTCGTGTGCGGTACGCCGAAACGGATCAGATGGGGTTGGCCCATCACACCGCCTATTTGGTCTGGTTCGAGGTCGGACGCAGCAGCCTCATGCGCGCCCACGGGGCCAGCTACGGCGACTTCGAGCGGGACGGGTTCTTCCTGCCCGTGGTGGAATGTTTTGCCCGCTTCCTGGCTCCCGCCAGGTACGACCACCTGGTCAAGGTGCGCACGTGGGTGGACGAGTTGAAGTCGCGCTCGCTCACCTTCAGGTACGAGGTGGTGGACGCGGAAACAGGCCACGTGTTGGCCACAGGCTACACCAAACACCTGTGTACTGACCGCGAGGGACGCACCCGCCGATTTCCCAAGGCGTGGCGGGCGCTGTTGGAAACGGAGGTGCCACATGAAGCCCCGTGAGCGCCTGTTGGCCTCCCTGTACGGTGAGCCGGTAGACCGGCCGGCCTTCAGCTTGTGGCGTCACTTTCACGAGCACGATGCTACCCCCGAGGGGCTCGTGGACGCCACTGTTGCCTTTGTGCGGAAGTGGAAACCCGACTTTGTAAAGCACACCCCAACAGGGCTGTATGCCGTGGAGGACTGGGGGCTCTCCATCCGGCGGTTCGACGATCCTCACCGCCCGCCCGAACGCTTGCGTCCCCTCTTCGAGACGCCGCACGGCTGGTATGAGCTCGACACCCTGGACGTGGAGGCTGGCGCCCTGGGACGCGAACTGCGGGGACTTCGCCTGCTTCGGTCCAAGGTGCCGGATGGGATACCGATCCTGATGACAGTCTTTAGTCCATTGACGTTGGCCTACAAGCTGGTGGGCGAGCGAGTGGTGCACGACCTGCGCCAAGCTCCCGAAGCGCTTCACGCCGGCCTGCGCGTGATTGCTGCCACAGCGGCCCGCTACGTGGAGGCCGTCCACCGGGCCGGAGCCGATGGTCTCTTCTTCGCCACCCAACTGGCCACAGCCAACATGCTCACGCGAGAAGAGTACGCCCGCTTCGGCGAGCCCTACGATCGCCTGGTGCTGGAGGCGTGGCCTGGAGGTGCTCCCCTTATCCTGCACCTGCACGGCACTACCACCTTTTTCGATTTGGCCGACGCCTATCCGGTCCACGGGGTGAGCTGGCATGATCGCGAAACATCCCCTTCCCTGGCCGAGGCCCTGAGCCGCACCACACGGGGGCTGGTCGCCGGGCTCGACCGTCGCATCTTCCTCCAGGGACGCAAAGCCGTGCGCCTCCAAGCCCTCGACGCCCTGAGGGCCACCGGCGGCCGACGCCACGTTTTGGCCCCCTCCTGCGTGTTGCCCACTCAGGCCCCGGATGAAGCTCTTGTCGCCGTGGTCGAGGTGATCAGGGGCGGAGATCCGGCGGACGATGACGATAAGCGAACGGTGGAGGCGTGAAGCATGGTGCGGATTACGTCATACGGCGCAGCCGGCACGGTGACTGGCTCATGCCACCTGATTCAAGTGGGAGAAACACGCATTCTGGTGGACTGTGGGATGTTCCAGGGGCAGGAGTACATCACGGCCCTGAACCGTGAACCCCTGGGATTTGATCCCACGACCCTCGATGCCGTGGTGTTGACGCACGGGCATTTGGACCACTGTGGCCGACTTCCCCTGCTCGTGCAGGCGGGGTACAAGGGACCAATGTACGCCACCCGGCCCACCTACGACGTGGCCCGCTTCATCCTGCTCGACTCGGCCCGCATCCAACACGAGGACTGGCTACGAGCCGAGGAACACGAAGTGCGCCACGGCCGCCACGTGCCACCCCCGCTCTACACCGAACAGGATGTCTTCGACACGCTGGACCTGTTTGAGCCGGCCAGGTACGGGGAAGTTCTCGACGTGGGGGATGTTCACATCACGTTTGGCAATGCCGGCCACATTTTGGGCTCCGCCTTTATCACAGTGGAAGGCCAAGGCGTGCGCCTAGTGTGCAGCGGTGATGTGGGCACGTGGGAGCAACATGTGGTGCCGGAACCGGAGCTGCCCGCGGAGGCAGATGTAGTGCTCTTGGAGAGCACGTATGGGGGCCATGTTCATGAGCCGCTGGAGCAGGCTATGGAGACGATCGCTACCTTCATCACTGAAGTCGTCGAGGCTGGCGGCAACGTGCTCATCCCGACCTTCGCGCTGGAACGTGCCCAAGATGTGCTTTTCATCCTGCGGAACCTGTACCGCGAGGGACGCATTCCCGACGTGAAGACGTTTCTGGACAGCCCGTTGGCGATCAACTTCACCCGCCTCCACCGCAGGTACCCAGAACAGTTGGGGCGGGCTGTCAAGCGCGTCATTCTGCGCGGCGAGGACCCCTTCTCGTGGCCCGGTCTCCAGCTCACCCGCACCCAGCGGGAGTCACGACGCATTGACTTCATTGAATCCGGGGCCGTCATTATGGCCGGCAGTGGCATGGCCACCGGAGGGCGCATCATGCGTCACCTCTTCAACAACCTGTGGCGGGAGGAGTGCGGTGTGCTCTTCGTGGGGTTTCAGGCCGAGGAGACACTGGGCCGTGCCCTTCTTGACGGCGCCGCAGAGGTGGAAATCTACGGTGAGCCGGTTGTGGTACGTGCGAGGATCACCAACATTGATGGACTGAGCGCCCACGCCGATGAGCCCCAACTGCTCAAGTGGGTCGCCCCCACGCGCGCCTCCCACATTTTTCTGGTTCACGGCGAATCCCCCGCGCCCGAGGCCTTGCAGGCCAGCCTCCAAGGCCGATTGGGTCTAGAAAGCACAATTTCCCAACGGGGCGTGACCTATGAGCTTTGATCACGTCTGGAGGATGGGGCCAGCACTGTCTCCACGACACGCACGGCACCAGCTTGTTGCATTGCCCTCCGAACAGCCTCCAGACGAGCCGGCTCCACCAGCACGATAATATTTCCCCCCCGACCGCCACCACTTAGCTTGGCCCCGAGGGCGCCAGCGCTCTTGGCTGGCCCGAGGAGTTGTTCGATCTCCGGGGAGGAAACGCCAAGCTGACGCAAGAGCTCCTGGTTCTCGTCGAGAAGCGTGCCGAGGCGTGCCGGGGAGCCACTCATCATGGCCGCCCGGCCGCGGGCAACCAACGTGCCAATGCGGTCAAAGAGCGTCTCATAATGATCAGGCTCGGCCTGCCATGCGGCGCGCACAGCGGCCACGGTATCGCGTGTGGGGCTGGACACGCCCGTGTCGGCAATGAGCAGGTGGAAACACGTGCCGGGCTCGAACGGTTCGGGGGGCGTTCCGCGGCGGAACCAGATGGGGCGCTCATAGGCCACGACTGTATTGTCAATGCCGCTGGGCGTGCCGTGGAGCAGCTTCTCGGTCTCGTAGACAAGGGCCGACACCTCTTCAGGGGAGACGGAGCGGCCCAGATACACTGCCAGCGCCCGCACCACAGCCGTGGCCACGGCTGCCCCACTGCCCAATCCTCCAGCAATGGGGATCGTGCTGTGGATGACAATCTCTAGGTCGGGTTCTCCGCTGTTGCCGAACGCACGCCAGGCTATGCGTACAGCATGGGCCAGGGGATCATCGGCTGGTGCTTGGTGCAGTCGATAATATCGGCCGAGATCCACGGCGCGAATCCAGGTGCCTGTTCCGGCAGGCAGGGGCACAACGTGAGCAGTAGCTTGCAGGCGTGTCACCGGCACGGCAATGGCCGGCCGACCGTAGACGACCGCGTGTTCGCCGAGCAGGATGATCTTGCCCGGTGCTGTGCCCGTGGCCCCAACACGCTTGGTGTCACTGCCGGCTGTCACGTCTTGTTCCTCCACGCACTTAGGGGGTGGGGTGTGGCGTGTCCACCATTGGAGGGGGGGCATCGCCTGTAGCCCGGGGCCGCTGAGCCCCGGGCTGAACAGGGAAGGGCGCTGACGGGGACTATTGCCACACGGGGTCGCGTTCCTCCAGGTAGGCGCGCTTCCCCTCCTCGCCATCCATGCTATATTGGGCACGCTCTTGAACTTCAAAGTAGTACTGCAAAATGCGGTCATAGTCCTCGTCAAAGGCACGGGCCAGAACGAGTTTGCTCATGCGTGTCCCTGATGAACAGGCGCGCAGGTAATGACGGGCCACCTCGTCCAAGCGCTCGAAGAAATTGTCGGCCGGCACGAGGTGATCCACCAGGCCAATGCGGTACGCCTCCTCGCCGTCAATGTTCTCGCCGCCCAAGATGAGCTTCTTGGCCCGTCCCCAGCCGATGTACTTGGGCAGGCGCCAGGTGCTCAGGCCCGGGATCAACGACTCCTTGATCGCCGGCAGGCCGATCTGGCAGTCAGGCGTGCTCACGCGGATGTCACAGGCCAGGGCGAGCTGAAGGGCACCGCCCAAGCAGTAGCCGTGGAGTCCTACAACGACGATCTTCTCCATCGTCTCGAAGATGCGCAGGGCCCGCTCCCAGCGGTGGTGGTAGGTCATGTCAATCTCGTCACGGGCGAGCTCCTTGAGGTCAATGCCCGTTGAGAAGGCACGCCCTTGGCCGCGGATGACCACCACCCGCACGTCGGGGTCTTCCCGCAACGCCATGGCCACGCGGTTGATCTGGAAAGTGGCGGCGTTGTTCATGGCGTTAAGGTACCGCTCGCGGGTAAAGGTCACCCAGGCCATCTTGCCGTCTTTGTCCAGACGCATATGTTCAAATTCCAGCAAGGTTTCCATACCATTCCTCCCTCAGTACAAGAATTTCGGACGAACGGCAATAACGCGGGCACCAGGGTGAGGTGCCCGCGTTCCGTTCCGGCCTTCAGGGGCGATGTGCCCTCGGCACCGGTATCACACTGGCCTACAGGGCACATGGGATCAGTTGGTCACAGGTACCCATCGGCGCCCAAGATAGCCTCGTCGGCGTAGACGTGGCGAGCCGCATCCTCGGGCCGTGGGTCGGGGCACTGCATGGCGTACTCAATAGCCTCTTCTACAAGGGCCAGAAGCTCCGACTCCAGTTCAGCTTCTTTGTCCTCGGACCAGAGCTCCACTTCTTGGAGATAGCGGCGGAATCTGAGTACCGGATCTCGCCGTTTGGCTGCTTCGCGTTCTTCTGGGGAGCGGTAGTGGCGGTCATCGTCGTTGGAGGTGTGGGGGTAGAGGCGTTCGCACTTGGCCTCGATGAACGTGGGCCCCTCGCCGGCCCGGGCGCGTTCCACGGCCTCTTTGGCCGCGGCGTAGACTTCCAAGACGTTGGTGCCGTCCACGACGATGCCGGGCATGCCGTAGCCGGC
>JAUZRY010000080.1 GCA_030949995.1 Ardenticatenia bacterium | reverse complement strand
TGAAGGGGTTCTGCTGTTGGCACAACACTTTCTGCCCGCCTTCTCTCTCCTCCAGCCGCCTGGCCCCCACACAACCCTTCCCACAGCCTCGAAACGCGGGAGATCGCTTCCCCGGCGCCCCTTTGGCATCCGCGGAGCTGGAATCACGAGAGGCCGGCACTGGCGCAACGGACGATTCCCGCAAAAGCGTAGTTCGCCCGGCGGCACTTACGCCCGGCCCAAGCCGGATCAGGCGCTGGAAGGTTTCCGGAGAGGGTATAGGTGCTCGCCGCCCTCGCTCACAGGCGCGAAATGCACATCGCCGTGGAGCGCGCCACCGAAGCTCATGGCTGGCGCCGGCCGGAGAGGCAACATCTGTGGCCATCTCTTGCAGCCCAATCCCAAGACCCCAGGAGACTTGGACGTTGGGAATGTCGGCGTTGAGCATCAGGCGGCCACGGCGTGCATTTTCAGGTCTTCCATGCCCGTGGGGCCCGGGCGAGCACCGTCCTCCCGGTAGAGAAGGGTGCGTTCGTGGATGAATCCCAGGGGAATGAATTCGGTGAAGCCACCCGTCTGGCGCTGGATGCGCCGGATGAGGTCCAGGTGGTGTGCCCAGTGGGCCGGCGTGTCAATGTGGCCGTACATGATGGTGGACGTACTGGGCAATCCGATCCGGTGCGCCGTCGTGACGATCTCCACCCAAGCCTCGGCACTCAGTTTGTTACGCGTCAGGCGCTGGCGCACGTCTGTGTCCAAGATTTCGGCGGCTGTGCCCGGGATGCTCCCCAGCCCCAAGTCCTTCAGCCGGCGCAAGAGCTCTTCGTGGGAAATGCCCAGACGGGCGCTGCCGTATTGGATTTCGAAGGGGGAGAAGGCGTGAATGTGAAGCTCGGGCACGGCTGACTTAATGGCCTCCACGATGTCGAAGTAGATGGTGGCCGGCAGTTGCGGGTTAAGCCCGCCTTGGAGGCAGACCTCTGTGCACCCCCACGAGTGGGCCTCGCGGGCGCGTTCCACAATCTCCTCGAGCGAGAAGGTGTACGCGTCGGGATCGTGGCGGGGCTTGCCAAAGGCGCAGAAGCGACAGCCCGTGTAACAGACGTTGGTGAACGTGATGTTGCGTGTTTGCACGTAGGTGATCACGTCGCCCACTGTGCGGCGACGGAGCTCATCGGCCGTAGCCACCAGTGCCCAGAGCTCTGTGCCCCGAAGGCTGAAGAGATGAATACCTTCTTCCACCGTCACCTCACCGCCGTTCAGCGCCTTGTCGAGAATGTGTGCTGTTTCAGGGCGAATAGCGGAAAACAACCGGTCCAAGCCGGCCACATCATCTGAGATGAACATGCCTCTCCCCTCCTCTCCTTCACGTGAAGTCCTCACACCGGCGCATCATGTCGGCAATGGGCCGGCGCATTGATGGGTCCACAAATTCGGGGCGTGCGGCGAACTCGGGGTAGATGGCCAGGCGCTCCTTGAGCTGGAAGCCGAAGGTGCGCGTAATGTTGGCCAATTCCTGCAGGTGGGGCCATGGCGCCTCAGGGTTGATGTGATCGCGCGTGACAGGCGAGACCCCTCCCCAGTCGTTGATGCCGGCCAGCAGGTACATACCGTAGGCGTCGGGGGTCAGGTTGGGCGGAGCCTGGATGTTCATCTCACCGCCCAAGATAAGCCGCGCCACGGCGATAGTGCGCATCATGTCGAGGGCTGAGGGTTCAGGGCGATGGCGGAAGCGGATGTCGGGCTTCGCGCGGAAGTTTTGAATAATGACCTCTTGAATGTGGCCATACTCGGCCTGGAGCTCGGCAATGGCGAAGAGGGCATCAACCCGTTCGGCTGGGGTCTCACCGATCCCTATGAGAATGCCCGTGGTGAAGGGGATGCACAGCTCACCGGCCTCGCGCACCATACGAAGCCGAACAGCAGGAGCCTTGTCCGGGCAACCATAGTGGGCCTCACCAGGGCGGAGCAATCGCTCGCTCACCGATTCGAGCATGAGCCCCATGCTGGCGCTCACGGGCCGCAGGGCGGCCATCTGGTCGGCCGAGAGGATGCCAGCGTTGATGTGGGGGAGCAGCCCTGTTTCCTCGAGCACGAGGCGGCTCATGGCAAGGAGGTAGTCGAACGTGGTGGCATAGCCCAGGCGAGCTAGGTCTTCCCGTGCCCGGGCGTGGACCAGCTCGGGCTTGTCGCCCAAGCTGAAGAGTGCTTCCTTACAGCCGCACTCCTGGCCCCGACGGGCCACGGCGAGCACTTCGTCGGGTGTCATGGTGTGAGCCCGGGGATCACTGGGAGGACGGGCGAAGGTACAGTAGGCGCACTTGTCACGACAGAGGTTGGTGAGCGGGATGAAGACCTTGCGGGAAAAGGTGATCGTGGTGCCATGCCCCTGCGTGCGCAGGGCAGCAGCAGCGCGGAAGAGTTCAAGGAGCCCATCCCCCTCGAGCTCGATGAGGTGATAGGCGACCTCGCGCGTGAGGGGTTCCCCGGCCAGCCGGGCGGCCAGCAGATCATCGAGGGGCAGCACATGCCCGTTTCCCCTCCCCGAAGGCCATCGGCTGTTGTTTCGTCCTCGGCCAGCGAAGAGTGTCATGATTCGCCTCCTGCTAGGGGGTTTTCACCTCCACCTTCACGGTTGGTTCCAAGCAAAGGTGCCACCGCTGGCCGTGTGTAACCTTTCCATCTCCTCTGCTGTCAGGCGGAGGTTAACCGCTCCCAGCAACTCTTGCAACTGGGCCACTGTGTTGGCTCCCACGATAGGAGCCGTGATGATTGGCTGGGAGAGCAGCCATCCCAGGGCCACTTGGGCCGGCGTTTTGCCACGTTCTTCCGCGATCTGGCGCACGGCCTCCAGCGCCTTCCAGGCCGTCTCGCTTTCAAAGTATCGGCGACGGATGCTGTCGGCCCGAACGCTGGCGGGCAGGGGTTCACCGCGGTGGTATTTGCCCGTCAAGAAGCCACCGGCCAGGGGGCTATACGGGATGACGCCCAGGCCATGGTGCTCACAGAGGGGTTTCAGCTCACGTTCGAACTCGCCCCGGTGGACCAAGTTGTAGTGGGGTTGCAGGGAGTCATAGCGTGCCCACCCGTGGCGCTCGCTGACAGCCAAGGCCTCGGCGAGCCGCCAGGCCGGGTAATTGGAGGCACCCACATAGAGCACCTTTCCCTGCCGCACCAGGTCCTCGAAGGCACGCATCGTCTCCTCAATGGGCGTACTGGGATCGAAGGCGTGGGCTTGGTAGAGGTCAATGTAGTCGGTTTGGAGGCGGCGCAGGCTGTCCTCCACAGCCTCCACAATGTGCTTGCGGCTCAACCCCTCGCCGTTGGGGCCGGCCCACATGCGCCCCCGTACCTTCGTGGCCAACACAATCTGCCGGCGATTGCCTCGGGCCTTCATCCAGCGGCCGATGATTTCCTCGGAGACGCCCCCTGGGTTGCCTGGCGCCCAGGCGGAGTAGATGTCGGCCGTGTCGATGAAATTGCCGCCAGCCTCGAAGAAGGCGTCCAGAATGGCAAACGACGTGGCCTCGTCGGCCGTCCACCCGAATTGCATGGTGCCCAGGCAGAGCTCGGAGACGTGGAGTCCTGTGCGCCCGAGAGTGCGATAGTTCATGCGAGGCTCCTTTCATTGCCATGTGCTGACCTCGTTGAGAATTTCCAGTTCGTCAGGTGCCAGTGTCAGCTCCGTGGCGTGGAGCACGTCCACCAGCTCGTCCACGCCGCTGACGCTGACGATGACGGACGTAATGTCGGCGCGCTCGAGCAACCAGCGGAGGGCCACTTGGGCCATGCTGCTCCCGTGCGCTTGGGCCAGAGCGCGCATCTGTTCCATGATCTGATTCCGCCGCTCGGCGCTGTGGGGCCGAGCAGGCCGGCGCAGTGGAGTGCGCTCTTCGTACTTGCCCGTCAACAATCCGCCCCCGAGAGACCCGTAAGCGATGACGCCCAAGGCGTACTCCCGGCAGAGTTCCTGGAGCTCTCGCTCGTACTCCTCGCGGTGGACGATGTTGTAGTGGACTTGCAAGCACTCGAAGCGCACCCAGTGGTGCACATCACTGCACCAGAGGGCGCGTATCACCCGCCATGCCGGGAAATTGCAGGCGCCCACATAGCGCACTTTCCCTTGGGAGACCAGGTCGTCGAAGGCGCGCAGGGTCTCCTCGACGGGCGTTTTGGGGTCGAACCACTGGGCCTGGTAGAGGTCAATGTAGTCGGTCTGCAGGCGGCGCACTGTCCTCCACGGCGCGCATGATGTGCTTGCGGCTCAACCCCTCGCCGTGCGCGTCCTGCCACATCCGGCCGCCCACCTTGGTGGCCAGGACCAGCTCGTCACGGCGGCCGCGCGATTTCAACCATTGGCCGATGATGGTCTCCGCCTCACCACCCCGGTGGCCGGGATGCCAGGCGGAGTAGATGT
Organism: Ardenticatenia bacterium; assembly: GCA_030949995.1. Lineage (GTDB taxonomy): Bacteria > Chloroflexota > Anaerolineae > Ardenticatenales > Ardenticatenaceae > WFWG01. Next base: position 41,340 of record JAUZRY010000080.1, on the reverse strand, counting down.
TGGCCGTGTCAATAAAGCTGCCGCCGGCGGCCACGAACTCGTCCAAGATGCGGAACGCCGTGCGCTCCTGGGCCTGCCAACCGAACTGCACGGATCCCAAGCACATGCGGGAAACACACAAGCCGGTACGACCGAGGTTGCAGTACTCCATGACGGCTCACTCCACGTTGGTCTCCCGATCAGGGACCTATTCCGTTGAAAGCCGACCTAAACGTGGCCGCCCCCGACAATGCCCACGATCAGAGGTCTTACGTGCGGTATTCGGCGTTAATGGTCACGTACTCGTGGGAGAGATCACACGTCCAGACTGTGGCTTGCCCGGGGGGCCCTCCCAAGTCCAGGGTGATGGAGATGTCCGGCCGAGAGAGAATGTCCAGGGCACGGCGTTCGTCAAAGGGCACGGGCAGGCCGCGGTGCAACACCTGAAGCTCCCCGAACCAGAGGGTGGTTCGTGTTGGGTCGAAGGAGACCCCTGCTCGGCCGGCCGCGGCCAACACACGTCCCCAGTTGGCATCGTTCCCGAAGAGGGCTGTCTTCACCAGGGGAGAGGTGGCGATGGTGCGCCCCACCTGTCGTGCGGCCTCAAAGCTGCCGGCGTTGGAGACGGTAATCGTCACCCGCTTGGTGGCCCCTTCGCCGTCAAAGGCAATCTGGCGGGCCAAATCCTGACAGACGGCGGTCAGCGCGTCCCGAAAGGTGATGAACGCGTGCCCCCCGGCTTGCTGAATCGGTTCGTGTCCGGCCAGCCCGTTGGCCAATACCAGGCACGTGTCATTGGTGCTGGTGTCGCCGTCCACAGTAATGCAGTTGAAGGAGCGTTCCACGGCGTAGCGGAGGGCCACGTCGAGTGCTTGTGGGGTAATAGCCACATCGGTGGTGATAACGGCCAACATGGTGGCCATGTCGGGGTGAATCATCCCCGCTCCCTTGCCCATGCCCGCCACCGTCACCCGGGCGCCAGCCACGTCCACGGTCAGGCCGGCATGTTTGGGGCGCGTGTCCGTGGTCATGATGGCCCGTGCAGCGTCAGCACCTCCGTTGGGCGAGAGCGATTGGGCAGCCAAGCGAATGCCCCGCTCAACCTTGTTCATTGGCAGGGGCACGCCGATCACGCCGGTGCTCATGACGAAGACACCGGCGCCAGGGGGCAAGGCCAACACTTCGGCCGTGAGCTCAGCCATGCGTTCGGCGTCACGCAGCCCTTGGGGACCGGTCACCGCGTTGGCGTTCTTGCTGTTGATCACCACCGCCCAGATCGCCGTGCGGTTGCCGGCCAACAGGGCCTGGTCGTAGAGCACAGGCGCGGCCTTGACCACGTTCTGCGTGAAGGTGGCCGCGGCCACGCACGGCCTCTCGCTCACGACCAAGGCCACGTCCAAGGCGCCGTGGGGTTTGAGGCCGGCGTGGACGCCGGCTGCCCGAAAGCCAGGCACGTCGGTGACGAAACGGACCATGGGCCTAATCCCGTTTGAACGTGCTGTAATCAGGCGAACGCCACTTGTTGGGCGCGCCACCTTCCATGTCCACCAGGGCTTCGACCTTCATGGGCAGGCCGAAGAGGTTGATGAACCCTGTGGCGTCGGTCTGGTCGTACACGTCCATCTTGCCGAAGGAGGCGTAGTCCTCGCGGTAGAGGCTGCGCGGCGCTTTGCGGCCGGCCACAATGACATTGCCCTTGTAGAGCTTAAGCCGTACCGTGCCGGTGACATGCTCCTGGGTCACGCGCACAAAGGCGTCGAGGGCTTCCCGGAGAGGCGTGAACCACTGGCCGTTGTAGACCAAGTCAGCGTACTTGACGGCGATCATGTCCTTGAAGTGCATGGTTTCCCGGTCCAAGGTGAGCGATTCCACTTCGCGGTGGGCGGCGTAGAGGATCGTGCCCCCCGGTCTCGTAGACGCCGCGGGACTTCATGCCCACCAGCCGGTTCTCCACGACATCCGCCCGCCCAATGCCGTGGCGCCAGCCGAGCTGGTTCAGCTCCCTGAGGAGCTCCACGGGCCCCCGGGCGCGTCCGTTGAGCTTTTTGGGCACGCCTTGGACAAAGTCGAGTTCGATGTACTCTGGCTCATCAGGTGCCTCTTCTGGGGCAACGGTGAGTTGATACATCTCCTCATCCGGCTCACTCCAGGGGTCCTCCAGGGGACCACCCTCGTGGCTCAGGTGCCAGATGTTGCGGTCACGGCTGTAGATGCTCTTCTCGGTGTGGGGGACGGGGATGCCCCGCTCGCGGGCATAGGCCAGGGCGTCCTCGCGGCTTCGGATGGTCCAGCGGGGATCACGCCATGGGGCAATGACGCGCAGTTTGGGGTTGAGGGCCATGTACGTCAACTCGAAACGCACTTGGTCATTGCCCTTGCCGGTGGCACCGTGGGCCACGGCGTCGGCCCCTTCCAGCTCGGCGATCTCCACCTGTCGCTTGGCGATGAGGGGGCGGGCGGCCGAGGTGCCCAACAGGTACTTGCGCTCGTAGATGGCGCCGGCCTGCATCATGGGGAAGAGGTATTGGGTGATGAACTCCTCGCGCAAGTCCTCAATCTAGATTTTGCTGGCCCCGCTGGCCAAGGCCTTCTCGCGCAACCCTTCCAACTCCTCTTCCTGGCCCAAGTCCGCGCAGAAGCAGATCACCTCGCAGTCAAACGTCTCCTTAAGCCAGGGCACGATCACGCTCGTGTCCAAGCCGCCGGAGTAGGCCAATACCACTTTGCTCACAGGCTGTTCGTGGCCGGACATGGATCTTCCTCCTTCGCACTTCTCGTGGTTCGCCGTTTCTGGGGTCCAACATGTCCTCCTTGAAACCGGCTGCCGGGCCGGGCCTGCAGTGCTTGGACGTGCCACCCAGTCTGGTGGCGCAAGGTGCGAATGCCGTTGATAGCCGCCTGTGCCGCGCTCAGTGTGGTGAGCAAGGGCACACCGTACCGAATAGCCGCGGTGCGGATGGCGGCCCCGTCGCTGTGGGCCACAGGGCCGTAGGGGGTGTTGAGGATCAGGTGGATCTCTCCCTGGCGGATCAAGTCCACCACGTGAGGGCTTCCCTCGCTGACCTTGTTGACCGGCTCCACGGGAACGCCGGCGCGCGCGATGAAAGCGGCCGTGCCCCGAGTGGCCACCAGGCGGAAGCCCAGACGGTGCAGGTCACGGGCCAGCTTGAGGGCTGCGCTCTTGTCAAAATCGTTGACGCTGATGAAGACCGTGCCCTCCAAGGGGAGGCGGTCGCCGGCTGCCAGTTGGGCCTTGGCAAAGGCCTCCCCGAACCGTTGGCCGTGCCCCATAACCTCGCCAGTGCTGCGCATCTCGGGGCCTAGAACGGCGTCCACGCCCAGGAATTTGCGGAAGGGGAGCACTGCTTCTTTCACGTAGAAGCCGTCCACGTCGGGCTCATGCGTCAACCCCAACTCATCCAACGTGAAGCCCACCATCACAAGGGCGGCCAGACGTGCCAGAGGCACGCCAGTGGCCTTGCTCACGTAGGGCACGGTGCGGCTGGCACGGGGGTTGACTTCCAACACGTAGACCACATCATCCTTAATGGCGTACTGGACGTTCATCAACCCTCGCACCCCCAAGGCCAATCCAATCCGCTCGGTGTAGTCGCGAATCTGGCTCAGGTGGAAGAGGGAGATTTTGTAGGGCGGCAGCACACAGGCCGAGTCACCGCTGTGGACGCCGGCTTCCTCGATGTGCTGCATCACGCCGCCGATCACCACGCGATGTCCGTCGGCCACGGCGTCCACGTCCACCTCGTAGGCGTCCTCCAAGTACTGGTCAATGAGCACGGACTGCCCAGGAGCCGCCTCGAAGGCCACCGTCACGTAGCGGGCCAGCTCCTCCTCGTTGTAGACGATGGCCATGGCCCGTCCGCCCAGCACGTAGGAAGGGCGCACCACTACTGGATATCCCACTTCAGCGGCCACGCGGCGAGCCTCCTCGGGCGAATGAGCCACACCCCACGCCGGGTTGGGCACCTCCAGGCGGCTCATCAGTTGGCCGAAGCGTCCTCGATCCTCGGCCACGTCGATGGCATCGGCCGGGGTGCCCAGAATGGGAATGCCCGCCTCAACCAGCGGCTTCACCAAGTTCAGGGGGGTTTGGCCGCCGAATTGGACGATAACTCCTTTGAGAGGCTGCTCACGCTCGCAAATTTGGCCCACGTGTTCGGGGGTGAGGGGCTCGAAGTAGAGGCGGTCCGACGTGTCGTAGTCGGTGCTCACCGTTTCCGGGTTGCAGTTGACCATAATTGCCTCGTAGCCGGCATCACGCATGGCCCACGCGGCGTGAACACAGCAGTAGTCAAACTCGATGCCCTGACCAATGCGATTGGGACCTCCTCCCAGGATGATGACCTTCTCCCGTTCGGTTGGCGGGGCCTCGCTCTCCTGCTCGTAGGAGCTGTAGAGGTACGGGGTGTAGGACTCGAACTCGGCCGCGCACGTGTCCACCACGTGGTAGGTGGGATCGATGTGGAGGTGTCGCCGTCGCGCGGCCACGGCGCGGCCCAAAGCAGCCGCGAGGTCGGCGGGGCCATCACCCTGTGCCACGTCGCCGGTGGCCAGCAGCCAGCCCACGTGTTCGTCGCTCATGCCCGCACGCTTGGCCGCGCGGAGCAAGGCTGGTGGCAGGTCGTCAGCCGAGGAATAGGCGGCCACCTCCCGTTCGAGGGCCACGATCTCGGCCAGTTGGACGCAGAACCAGGGGTCCACTGTACTGGCCTGTGCGACCTCGTCAGGGGTGTGGCCGGCCCGGAGGGCCTCCCACATGGCCCAGAGGCGTTCGGCCTTGGGCACGCGCAGGCTTTCAAGCCGGCCATCCCACACACGGTGGTCAGGGGTCGGGTAGTACGGTCGAGACAGGTCGAGGGATTGCAGCCCCTTGAGCAGCGACTCCTTGAAGGTGCGGCCAATGGCCATGACCTCGCCCACGCTCTTCATTTGGGGGCCCAAGGTGGGGTCCACGCCGGGAAATTTCTCGAAAGCCCAGCGCGGGATCTTGGTCACCACGTAGTCGATGCTGGGCTCGAAGGCGGCCACCGTGGTCCGGGTGATGTCGTTGCGGATCTCGTCCAGGGTGTACCCCACGGCCAGGAGGGCGGCTATCTTGGCAATGGGGAAGCCAGTCGCCTTGCTCGCCAGCGCCGACGACCGGCTCACGCGGGGGTTCATCTCGATCACTAATGTGCGGCCGTCGGCCGGGTTGACGGCGAACTGGACGTTGGAGCCACCTGTCTCCACGCCCACCGCGTGCATGACGGCGCGGGCCATGTCACGCAAGCGCTGGTACTCGCGGTCGGTGAGGGTCATGGCCGGGGCCACGGTGATGCTGTCGCCCGTGTGGACGCCCATGGGGTCAACGTTCTCGATAGGGCAGATGACCACGAAGTTGTCGTGGCGGTCGCGCATCACCTCCAGCTCAAACTCCTTCCACCCCAGCACACTCTCCTCAACAAGGACCGTGTGGACCGGGCTCTCTCGCGCAAGCCGAACTCCACCTTGTCCACGAACTCGTCCTCGCTGAAGGCGATACCACCACCGCTTCCGCCAAGGGTGAAAGAAGGCCGGATGAGTAAGGGATACCTGCGGCCCGTCCGTTGCTCGATTTCGTCGGCCACGGCGATGGCTTCTTCAAGGGAGCCCACTAGGCGGCCCAAGGGCACGTCGAGGCCGGCTGCCACCATCGTCTCGCGGAAGAGCTGACGGTCCTCGGCCACCTGCATGGCCTGCAGGCTGGCGCCAATGAGCCGGACACCGTACCGGTCGAGCACGCCTTGTTCGGCCAAGTGGACGCCCAGGTTGAGTCCCGTCTGGCCGCCTACCGTGGGCAAGAGGGCATCGGGGCGTTCCTGGGCGATAATGGCCTCAACGATGTCCGGGGTAAGGGGTTCGATGTACGTGGCGTCGGCCAGCTCGGGGTCGGTCATAATCGTGGCGGGATTGCTGTTCACCAAGATGATCCGATATCCCTCGGCCTTGAGGGCTTTGATGGCCTGGGTGCCGCTGTAGTCGAACTCGGCTGCTTGGCCGATGACGATGGGGCCGGAGCCGATAATCAGGATACTCTTGATGTCCGTGCGCTTGGGCATGGTGCTCCCTTTCCCTCCGAGCGTCGTCAATGAAGATAGTATGAGCGTGTCTTTGGGTCAAGTGGCAGTGGGCTCCTCGCCGACGAGAAACCACATGGCCAGCCCCAAGGCCGCCGCCATGCTCAGGCTGGCCAGCAACCCGTCGGTCACGAAGGGCCGAATTTCCTCGGCACTCATGATGAGGATCTCATGCTGTTCCAGGTCGTCGTTGGCAAGAGAAGTGTGGGCCGGCACCACGTCTTGGGCCAAGAACAGGTGGGCGTATCCCGCTTCCCGGTTGCCGTCCACCACGAAGTGGCCCAAAAGGTGCCATTGGGTGGCCGTGTGTCCGGTTTCCTCCGATCAGCTCACGGCGGGCGGCTGCGATGGGCGTCTCGCCGGGCTCCACGTATCCCGCCGGCACGTGGTAGACGATGCGGCGCGGACCGTGCTTGTATCCCCTGAGCACGAGAAAGCGGCCGTCGGGCAAGCGGGGCACGATGACTACGTACTCGGGCATGGTGATCCGGTAGAAGGGATCCACCGGCAGCGCGGCAGGGTTGACTTGCACCTGCTCGGCGTGGACGCTGAGCCAAGGTGGAGCTTTGAGAAGCACACGGCTTCCCAGCACCTCCCAGGGCATCAACACCTGGTCGACGAAGGCGGCCAACTGACGGGCGAACCACGTGTCCGTGCGCTCGGCCAGGGGGAGGAGCCATTGGCGTGTCTCCTCCCGGTAGGCGCGGCACTGGTCGGGATCGTGTCGCAAGTGCAGAAAGCGCAGGTTGTCGAGCCGGTCGGCCAACTTAACCAGGCGGGCCTGCTCGGGCGCGCTGAGGAGGGCGCGGAAGTAGCGGCGTCCCGGGCCGCCCTGTGTGCTCCTGTGGCTGGGAGCTTTGTCAAGGCCTGCACCCACGCGGCCACCTGCGTGCCGGCGCACCGGGTCACCTCGTCGGTCGTCACGGCGCTGTCCTCCAGCACATCGTGGAGGAGGGCTGCTGCCAGCACGTCACTGCTGTGCAGGCCGCGCTCCTCGGCCAAGATCAGGGCCACGCGCAGGGGGTGTACGATGTAGGGCGTTCCCTCGGCACGCTGTTGGCCGGCGTGAGCCTGCACGGCCAACGTGTAGGCATCCTGCACACGCGGGTCCACCTGCTCGCCGAGGGCCGAGCAGAGGCGACGCCAGAGTGCCTCGGGAGGGCAGAAGGGGTCCACCATCGCTATTCCCCGTGGCTCTTGGCGTCTCGGGCGAACGTCCGCATCATCTCGATGAATTCGGCGAACAGGGGGTCAGCGTCATGGGGGCCAGGCCCGGCCTCCGGGTGGTACTGCACGCTGATGGCCGGCAGGTGTCTGTGGCGGAACCCCTCACAACAGCCGTCGTTCAGGTTGACGTGGGTGACTTCTACGTCGGGCGGCAACGTGTCGGGGTCCACGGCGAAGTTGTGGTTGTGGGCGCTGATCTCCACTCGGCCAGTTGGAAGGTGTTTGACCGGCTGATTGCCCCCGTGGTGGCCGAACTTGAGCCGATAGGTGCGCCCGCCGAAGGCTTGCCCCAGAATCTGGTGGCCCAGGCAAATGCCGAAAATAGGCACACGTCCCAGCAGGCGGCGGGTGGCCTCTACGGCGTAGGGGATGGCGGCCGGATCACCCGGACCATTGCTCAGCAAGACGCCGTCAGGAGCCAGGGCCAGCACCTCGTCGGCCGTGGTGTGGGCCGGGACTACAGTCACGCGGCACCCGTGGCTAACCAGCCGGCGCAGAATGTTGTGCTTGATACCGAAGTCATAGGCCACCACGTGAAATTGGAGGGGCAGAGGCTCGCGTGTGCGGTGGGGGTGTGTGGGTTGCCACTGGCGGAACTCCCACTCAGGCGACGTGGGCTCGGGCCAGTGGTAGGATTCCTCACACGTAACTGTCTGGACCAAGTCCACCCCGTCCAGGCCGGGCCACGCCTGCGCCCGGGCCACGAGCTCCTCGTCGGAGAGGTGTTCGTCGGTGGAGATGATGCCCTTGAGGCTTCCGTGCGTCCGAAGGCGGCGGGTGATGGCGCGAGTGTCCACCTCGCTGATGCCGACCACTCCGTGGTGGGCAAGCCACGTGTGCAGGTCGAGCGTCGCCCGCCAGTTGGAGATGCGCGTGCTGAGTGCCCGAACCACGAAGCCACTCAGAAAGGCACGGCGTGCCTCGTTGTCCTCAGGGTTGGTGCCGGTGTTGCCGATCTGGGTGGCGGTCATGACCACGATTTGGCCGGCGTAGCTGGGGTCAGTGAGGATTTCCTGGTAGCCGGTCATGCTGGTGTTGAAGACCACTTCGCCTGGCCGCGTGCCGAGTGCGCCAAAGGCACGCCCGTGCCAGATGCGCCGTCCTCCAGGGCCAGACGGGCCCTGGGTGCCTCGTGTGGCCACATGAGTCCCTCCTACTCTTGCGCTGTGCGGCGCCGAACTGGGGAACCCCGCCGAGGTCTACAAAAGGCCGCCTCGTGCTCCTTGGCGGGCGAAGCGGCCATGCTCTGCGCGTTGCTCCCTTGTGAGCGCGTACCTTAGCACAATTCAGTGTGGTGGCAAGTGAGCGCGGCGGCCGGCCGCCGGCTCTTCCTCGTTGGACGATGGGGCTGGCGTGTTCAGCCAGACCACAGCCAGGGTCGTCCCCACGGCTCCCAAGGCCACGAAGAGTGCTGTGGGCCATGTCACGCTGCCAAGCCACGCGGCCACGAGCCACGCGACCACGGCCAGCAGCAGTGCCGCGCCGACGGGCCGGTGAACGCTCGTCAGTCGCAGGAAGATCGCCTGCCAGCGCTGGGCGAGTGAGAGGTTGCCCACGAGCGCAGCCCGGGCGTGCAGGCGGGCCAAAGCCGGCAGCCCCATGCGGCGATAGCCCTCCGCCAACGCGAGGTGGGCGGCAGGTCGTTCCTCGGCCGGAAGGAGGGGGATGACTTCACGGTAGAGGGCCACAGCGCGCCGGGGTTCGTTGAGCCGAAAGGCGACGTGGGCGAGCACGAGGCGCGCTTCCACGTGGGCTGGGTTGAACTGAAGAGCCTGGTGGGCATGTTCGTGGGCAGCCAGCAGCTTGCCCCGTCTGGCCAAAAGATGAGCTCGCAGGGCGGCCACATCGGCCATGATGTCAGCCTCACCGGCGGCAACACCTTGGGCCGTGTCCAGCGCCACTTGGGCTTCAGCCTCCCGACCGGCTCGAGCCAGCCAGTGGGCCTCCACCAGCAGCACCTGGGCCTCATCGCGGGAGGTGGGCGCGGCACGGCGGGTCTCGCGCAACACTTCCAGCACGGAAGGGTCGCCGAGAAGGGAGGCACGCTCGGCCAACGCTCGCGCCCGGGCAAGTTGTTGCGCAAACGGCTCTTCCCTCATGCGGCCGCCTCCGCCCTGTCGCCGGGCCCTACGCCCTCGAAGGGCAACTCAGTCCACTCCTGAGCAGCTTGGGCAGCCCGCTGTTCGTCCAAGATCAGGATCATGGCGGTCTCATCACAACAGTGGCGCTTGGGACACAGTTGACAGTCCAGCCACACCTTCTGGGGAAAGATCGCCTTGGGCACGACGCGGAAGCCCAGTCTCTCGAAGAAGGGCACCTGATAGGTGAGCGCGAAGACGCGGGCCAGCTCCAGCTCGTGGGCCTCCTCGAGCAACTTCTCGACGATGCGGCGCCCCACGCCCCGCCCTTGGGCTTCTTCGGCAACAGCCAGGGAGCGAATTTCGCCCAAGTCGTGCCACATCAGGCGCAGGGCGCCGCACCCCACGACGCGCCCGCCCTCGTCCTCAGCCACGACGTACTCCCGGATGTGCTCGTACACGTCCAGGATGTTCTTGGGCAACATGAGACCTTGGGCGGCGAAGTGGTTGACCAAACGGGCGATCTCCTCCGCGTCGCCCAAGCGAGCTTTCCGAACGGTGATCATGGTGCCCTCCTTTCTTCAACCCAGATACGCTCAGCCGGAGGTCCGGCCCAAGTGATCGAAGATCGCCTCCAAGGTGGAGACGGCCATGTCCACATGTTCCTCCTGTACAATCAGCGGAGGGATGAGGCGCACAGTGTTGTGGCCGGTGGGGGCCACGATGAGGCCGTGCGCGTAGCCAGCTTGGACCACGTCGGCGGGCTGGTGGCCCTCCGTCAGTTCGAGCCCCCACATGAGGCCCCGTCCGCGCACCTCGCGTACCAGGTCGGGAAAGCGACGGGACAATCCGTGCAGCCGCTCTCCCAAGTATGTGCCCACACGGCGCACGTGGTCGAGGAACTCGGGCTGGCGGATGGTGCGAAAGACGGTGTGGGCCACGGCCGTAACCAGGGGGCTGGCGGCAAAGGTGCTGCCGTGATCACCAGGGGCCAGAACAGAGGCAATTGCCTCCGTCATCAGGACAGCGCCGATAGGCAACCCGCCCCCAAGTGGCTTGGCCAGTGCCATGATGTCGGGGGCGACACCGTACTGCTCGTAGGCCCAGAGGGTGCCCGTGCGCCCTAAGCCGCACTGGACTTCGTCGAAGATAAGGGCCGCGCCGTGCTGATCACAGAGAGCGCGCAGCCCCGTTAAGAACTCGTGGGTGGCCGGGAAGATACCCCCCTCCCCCTGAATCGGCTCCACAATGACGGCAGCCGTGCGGGGGCCGATGACCTGGCGGGCACTCTCCAAGTCGTTGAAGGTGGCCCACCGCACGCCCGGGACGAGGGGCTCGAAGGATTTGCGGTAGGCCTCGTTCGCCGTGACGGCCAGCGCGCCCATGGACCGGCCGTGAAAGGCGCGGGAGAAGGCCACGATCTCGTACTTGTCGTCGTTGCCCGAAACGAGCCGGGCCCACTTGCGGGCGAACTTGAGGGCTCCCTCGTTAGCTTCGGTGCCGCTGTTACAGAAGAAGACGCGGTCGGCAAAGCTGGACTCACACAGGTCGCGTGCCAGGAGCACGTGGGGAGCTGTGTGGTAGAGGTTGCTCACGTGAATGAGCTGGCGGGCTTGGGCCTCCAAGGTAGTGAGCATCTCGGGGTGACCGTAGCCCAGGGCATTCACGGCAATGCCGGCCACGAAGTCCAAGTACGTGTTGCCTTCGGTGTCGTACAACCAGACGCCTTCCCCGCGTTCGAAGACAATGGGAGGGCGCCGATAAGTGGGGGCAATGTATTGGGCCTCCAGCTCGATCACGTTCTGGGAAGGGATCGCCAACATGTGCTCCTCCTCGTCTTGATGGTTGGCCACTACTCGGCTACGACACGGGTACCGGCCGGCTCGCCACGGGCCCACGCCCGCAGTCCGGCCAAGTCGGTGATGACCACAACCCGCACGCCAGCCCCAACAGCCCGGCACGCGGAGCGCACTTTGGGGATCATACCATCTGTAATCGTGCCTTGTTGGATGAGTTGCTCCACTTCTGCAGGGGTAAGCTGTGCGCAGAGTTCGCCGTCGGCCAGCACGCCGGGCACGTTGGTGAGGAAGACGAGGGCCTCGGCCTCCAAGGCAGCGGCCACGGCCTGGGCCACGTGATCGGCGTTCACGTTGTAGAGCCGGCCGTCGGCGCCAAGGGAAACCGGGGCCAAGCAGGGCACGAAGCCCGCGTTCAGCAGGGCGTCCAGCCGCCCGGCGTTGACCGCCACCGGCTTGCCCACCCAGCCCAAGTCCCCGCCGGCGTGGACGAGTTTCTCAACCGTGATAAGGCCGGCGTCCACGCCGCTCATGCCCAAGGCCGGCACGCCAGCGTTGACCAACGCGAGCACCAACCGAGTGCTGGCCGTGCCCACTAATCCCATGACGACCACATCGAGGGTTTCCTCGTCGGTGACTCGCAGGCCATCCACGAAGCGACTGCGCACGCCCAAGCGCGCGGCCAAGGCACTGGTGCCCTTGCCTCCCCCGTGAACCACCACAGGGTAACGGGGGAAGTGGGCAATCACCTTGGCCAGTTCCTCCAAGAAGTGGGCATTATCGAGCTCGTTGCCGCTGACCTTGATCACCAGCACGGTTTCTCCCTCCCCATGGCGTTACGGCGCCAAGCCACTGGTCTCGTCGAGCCCGAAGCGCACGTTCATGTTCTGGACGGCTTGGCCGGCCGCGCCCTTCACCAAATTGTCAATGGTGCTGACCACGATAAGGTGGCCTTGGTCCGGAACGGGGTGCAGGCTAATGGCACAGCGGTTGGTGTGGACCGTGTGGGCTAAGGTGGCGGTCTGTCCGGGCGGAAGCAGCCAGATGAAGGGCTCATTGGCATATGCTTCGGCGTAGAGGGCTCGCAGTTCGCCCTCACGCCACCCGTCCGGCCAGGGAACGTAGATGGTGCTCAAAATGCCCCGCGACACGGGCAGGAGGTGGGGCGAGAAAATGAGGTGGGCCGGGGGGTGCCCATCACTCAGGAGCTGACAGAGTTGCTCAATTTCAGCCACGTGGCGGTGCACATGGCCGATGTTGTAGGGCTTCAGGTTCTCGTTGACCTCCACGAAGAGGGAGGAGAGCTTGGGCGTGCGCCCGGCACCGCTTACGCCGCTCTTGCTGTCAGCGATGACGGTGACTCCGTCGAGGAGGCCGGCGCGGAGCAGAGGGGCCAAGGCCAACAGAATGCTCGTGGGGTAACAGCCCGGATTGGCGATGAGGCGCGCGGCGGGGAGAGCTTCGCGGGCCCACTCGGTCAGGCCGTAGACAGCTTCATCCAACAGGGAGGGGGCCTGGTGGTCATGGCCATACCAGTGGCGGTAGGCTGCGGGGTCACGAAGGCGGTGGTCGGCGGAGAGGTCGATCACCACGGTGCTGGCCTCGAGCCCCTGTACGGCCCAGTCTTGGGCGGCGCCGTGAGGCACGCAGAGGAAGAGCACGTCCACGGCGCTCACATCGGCCTCGTCAATGGCGGCCAAGGGCACGTGGAGGGGAGTGGCGTAGAGATCGGCCAGGGACTTGCCCGCCTCGTTACGGGAGACCGCAAAGACCAGTTCCACGTGGGGATGGGACCACAACAGGCGCACCAACTCGAAGCCGGTGTACCCGGTGGCGCCTACAACACCGGCGCGGATTAGAGTGCTCATATTGCCCTCCTCTGCCTGGTGATAAAAAAACCCCCCGGACCTTGTGTCCGGAGGGCTGTTGGACTGGAGCCGTGTTTCGCGCCCAAGCACCACTACCCAGACACAAGGTCTGGTTGGCTGCTCGGGCGACGAGGGTTTCGGACCGGGAAAAGCGTTCCGCGCGTTCATGGGCAGGACCACGTTCTTGACAAGAGTGCGAAGGAGTATAGCAGGAGTTATGGGAGCTGTCAACTCACACTCCGGTGTGGTGTGAGAAGGTGGGGGCATCTTCTCGGGGTGAGCGCAGAGGGCAAGGTGTCGATGAGCGCACCTTCCCGGAGAAAAGGGCCGGCCCAGGAGCCGGCCCCCATGAGGCCAACACATCACATCTCCGCCCTGCCGCGTTTCACTCCCGGCGGTCAATGGGAACGTAATGCTGGTCCACGGGACCGACGTATTCGGCGCGAGGACGAATGAGGCGGTTGTCGGCGTATTGCTCCAACAAGTGCGTACACCAGCCGGCCACACGGCTGACCGCGAAGGTGGGGGTCATGAGGTCCACCGGAATGCCCACGCTGTAGAGCAGGGGGGCCGTGTAGGAGTCCACGTTGGTGTAGAGCCCCTTGGCCGCCAGACGGGAAACGGCCGCCTGTTCGAGAGTATGGGCAATCTCGTACCACTTCCGGTTGCCCGTCTCTTCGGCGATGTTGCGGGCCATTTCGCGGAGGATCTTGGCACGTGGATCCCACGTCTTGTAGACGCGGTGGCCAATGCCCATGATGCGCTCCTTACGTGCCAAGGCTTCCTCCACAAACGCCTCAACCCGTTCCGGTGCGCCGATTTTCTCCAAAGTGGCCATCACACGGGGCGGAGCGCCGCCGTGGAGGGGCCCCTTGAGCGAGGCGATTGCCGCCGAGATAGCTCCGTACATGTCGGCCTGGGTGCCAGCCACCACGCGGGCAGTGAACGTCGAGGCGTTCATCCCGTGATCGGCCAGCAGTACTAGGTAGGCGTTGACGCCCTCAACGGAGCGGGGGCCGGGCTCCTCGCCGTTGAGCATGTAGAGGTAGTTGGCCGCGTGGCCCAAGTCCTGGCGCGGTTCCACCGGCTCCAGCCCTTGGCGCAACCTGTGGAAGGCAGCCAGGATCGTGGGAAAGCGGGCCAACAGGCGCGTGGCAATGCGGCGCAAGTTGTCAGGAGACAGGTCATCGGGATTCTCATCGTACATGGCCATCAGGGAGACGACTGTGCGCAGCACGACCATCGGGTCGGCCGAACGGGGGAACTCGCGGATAGCGTCCAGCACTTTCTCGGGAAGGGCCCGCTCGCTGGCCAACTGGGCTGAAAACTGGTCAAGCTCAGCCCGGGTGGGCAGCCGACCGTGCCAGAGCAAGTAAGCCACTTCTTCATACGGGGCCTGATGTTCGACAAACTCCTCAATGGAAATACCACGGTAAAGAAGGCGCCCATTTTGCCCGTCCACTTTACTGGATTGGCTCTGAGCGACGATGACACCTTCCAGTCCCTTGATAAGCTGGTCAGCCACTTCGGTCCTCCTTTCCCAGTTCTTAGCGCGTACGCTCAGCGCTTCGCTTCCCGAAGTGTTCTCTTCCCTTCGGCACATGTGATGTCCACTCCCAACGGCCAATCGGGGGAGATGTTCTGTTTGGGGGCCCGAGTTACTTTCAATTGTAACACAGGGTTAGGTGGGCGACAATTTCCGGCACCCGGAAGCCAAGAGGCAACCACCACGTGTCGGCCGGTGCCCAGATCCTCAACACGAGCGCACATATCTCGTTCCATGGTTGAAATGCTTCCTTGTCGGATGATTCCAATTGCCCGGAATCAGGACCAACGTTACAATTGGAATGTCTCACCTCTTGTTTGAACGCAAATGCAGAGCACTGGTGCGGGTATGTGGGAAGGGCATGGGTGAGGGGCGTCATGTTTTCCTCCGCCGGCGACACGTCTCCTGCTCATCTCCGACGGAGAACCGGAGTTGTCTATGCCTGTTCCTGATGTGAACTTGACGCCGTCGAGCCGCCGTCCGCCGGCCAGTTCCCACCGGCTCAGGCCAGAGCGGCTGGCGTGGCTTCTCTTCGCCGCTGGGTGGGTCGTATTAGCCCTCATGGTTGTGCTCAGGGCTCAAAACCAGCGGTCTCTGCGCGAGATGGAGCTGCTCGTTGCCCAGGCCCAACAGGAGGCCCGGCAGGCCGAGCGCCTGCTGGGCCGGCGAGAGGAACGTGTGGAGACAATCGCGCAACTCGTGCGCCGAGCAAACCGCCTTGAGGCCGAGCGCGCCGAGCTCCAACGGCGCTCCTTCTCCCTTTCCGAACTTCTCCTGGCCATTGAGGAGGCTGCTCCACCCAGGCTCACCGTCCAGTCTGTTCACGTCAGCGCAGGCCGTGTCACAGTGGCGGGAGTGGCCGGTAGTGCGGCCCTTGTGGTGGAGTTTGCCCAAACGCTGGAGGCACAGCTCACATCCTTTCGTGTCGAGGTGGAACGCGTGGAGGACCGCAATGACCCCACGTTGCCCGCTGCCGTTGAGTTTGTGGTGATCCTGGAGCAGTGAATGAACGGACAGATTCTGGTCGTTGACCCTGACCCTGCCATTCAGCTCACCTGTCGCGCGGCGGCTCAAGTGTTGAGCTTTTCCACTATTGGTGTGTCCACCCTTGAAGCGGCGCTCAATCACCTGCACGTCACGTCCGACGGCCTGGTGATCCTCGCCTTAGCGGTCGCCGGGCTGGACGGCGTCTCACGGCTGCGCCGTGGGTTTCCCAGCATCGGTATTATTGCGTTGGCCGAGTCGGGCACTATTGCCGAGGCCACGGAGGTCATGCGCCGCGGGGCGTTCGATTACCTCCCCAAGCCCTTCGGAACGGATGACATCATCTTGGCCATTCGGCGGTGGCAGCAGCAACGGGAGCTCCAGGTTGAGAAGGAGCGCCTCTCAGAGATCTTGTACTTGATGGAGCTGGGGCGCACGCTCACCAGCACGCTCGACCTGAACGAGCTCTACGATCAGATTATCGCCTTGGTGAAGCGGGCCTTCCTGCCGGACACGGTCTCGCTCATGCTCCTGCGGGAGACTGAGCGGGGGCCCCGCCTGGTGATCGCCGCCCAGCGTGGCTTGGGGGCCATTCAGCCGGGCACTGAGGTCAGCTTGGAGAACACCATCGCCGGCCTCGTGGTTCAACGGGGAGAACCCCTGTTGCTTTTGGGAGGGCTGGAGGGCACTCCCTACGAGCATTTGGCCCGGGGTGGGCCTATCGGCAGTGCCATGAGCGTGCCGCTCAAAGTCCAACAGCGCACCTTGGGCGTCCTGAACGTCAACCGAGGGCAGAACCGGCTCAACTACACTGAACAGGATGCCCAATTGCTCCAGGTGTTTGCCTCCCAGATCGCCATTGCCATCCAGAACGCCCAGCTATACGAGAGCTTGCGCCAGGAGCGCGACCGCATCATCGAGGCTCAGGAACAGGTGCGCCGCGAACTGGCACGGGACCTGCACGATCACTTGGCCCAACTGCTCAATACAGTGGTGTTGGGCATCGACTACCTGCGCTTGTTGCTGGACCGAGGGCAGTTCGACCCCCAGGTATGGCGACAGGAGTTGGACAATTTGCGCAAAACGGCCCGCGAGGCCGTGCGGGAAACTCGCTCTCTCGTCTTCGGGCTGCGCCCGCTTGTTCTGGAGACACGTGGGCTCGTTCCGGCGCTGCAGGCCTTCATTGAACAGGCGAAGGGCAGCAATCCCGGCTTGCAGTACCACATAGACGTGACAAATGTGCCTCACCCACTGCCCCTCTCGCAAAAGCGGGCGCGCATGGTCTTCGCCATTGTCCAGGAAGCCATCAACAACGTGCGCAAGCACGCCCGGGCCCACAATGTGTGCGTGCGCCTAACTGTGGAAGATGACACTCTCATCTGCGAAGTTGAAGATGACGGCGTGGGATTCGATCTCCCGGCTGTTGAAGCCAAGTACGACGAACAGAACACCTTCGGCCTGCTCAACATGCGGGAGCGGGCCGAGTTGATCGACGCGCGCCTTTCCATTCACAGCCGGCCAGGAGAGGGCACCCGGGTGACGCTGTACGTGCCCTTGGGCAGGGATCGAGACGGCCACAACACCGGTTAACACGCCTCCCCGATGGGCTGCTGACCTTCCATTCATGCTCTGTGTGGTCAACTCCTCACCCCTATCAGGACAGGGCAATCGCATCGAAATTGGGAGTGAGGGATGTAAGATGATAGAATTGGTTGTGTAGAGACACGAGTTGAGGAGTCAACCATGACAGGGACACCTGTGGCAGCCCTGACGGCACATTTTTCGGATGTGGAAGATCCCCGTATCGACCGGCGGATCCACACCTCGGCCTCTTGGGACGTGTAGACGCTGTTGGGTGAATCCTCGAGCAACAACGCGCTGATGGTGCGCAGGAAGTCGGCCATGCGCTGCCCCACGCCGTGGGCGAGCCAGGTGCTGAGCGCCACGGCTCCCACCTTGAAGAGGAACATGTAGGTCTCCACGCCACCCCACACGGGGCGGGTATCCGTCACGCGCACGCCTATGTAGAGGGGGACGGCTACGCCCGAGTAAGCCGAGAAAGAGAGTCGCGTCCAGCAAGGCAGGAGTAGGGCCTGCGAGAACTGCCCTGGCAACGTACAGATACAGCGCCGAGTGCAAAGTTCAACACCGGCTGGCCGCCCACGTCCAAGCGCTCGATGTTGAAGGGGAACGAGAGCCACACGATCAGGGCAAGTGTGTACTGGTGCAGCCGGAGCATGGTAGAAAACCCGCGCTTATGCGCCTCGCCACGTTCCCGGGAAGCGGCGCCCTACATTACCCGGGACCACAACAACACCACGAGCGTGCTCAAGATCACAATCAACCAGAACAAACGCCTAGGGGCTTCGCGTTTCGACGAGACCGGGCGTTCGCTCCTTCGCCATTTGTCAAGAAAATCATATAAGGTCAATGGGAGAATCACGTTAAAGACATATTAGAAGTGCATATCAAAGCCGGGGCCTCCGTTTCCAAACACGGACACAATGTGTCCTCAGGCACACCTTCGGAACGAGAGCCACGGTTCACGTGAGGTGCACGTGGTCAATGGGGAAGAACAGGCTGAAATGGGCGATCGGACGTTGAGACTTTGAGCGAGGCGCTTGACGAGTCGTCTAAGCTGTGATATAGTTTTCGCCGCTTCACTTCACCGCCACGACGAAGTCGGGTGTTCCAGCCACGTTATTTTTCGGAGAGGGTGAGGCCATCAGTACCCAAAAATATCGCGTTAACGAGCGGATCCGCGTCCGGGAAGTACGGTTGATTGACGAACAGGGCCGAAATTTGGGGGTGGTGCCCATTCAGAAGGCCCAGGAGTACGCCCGCAGCAAGGGGCTTGACCTGGTCGAAGTTGCGCCCAATGCCCGTCCGCCCGTCTGCCGGGTGATGGACTACGGCAAATTCGTCTACGAGCAGACGAAGCGGGAACGCCAGGCGCGCAAGGCGCAGAAGCAGATCGAGGTCAAAGAGCTTCGGCTGCGCCCTAAGACAGACGAGTATCACGTGGGCTTCAAACTCAAACAGGCCCGTAAGTTCCTGGAAAAGGGCCACAAAGTGCGCGTGCGCGTGCTCTTCCGGGGCCGCGAACGCGCCCACTTGGACTTAGGCGAGGTCATGTCCTGGAGTTCGCCGCCCAGCTCGCCGATGTGGGCACGGTTGAGCAGCGGCCCAAGATGGAAGGGGGATCCATGACGTTGGTCCTGGCCCCGAACACCGAGAAAAAAAAGAAGTAGGGGGCTTCTCCTATGCCGAAGATGAAAACCCACAAGGCCACGAAGAAACGCTACAAAGTCACCGGGACCGGCAAAGTGCTCCGCATGAAAGTGCGGCGTAGCCACTTGCGCCGCAAGAAGCCCAAGCGCGTGCGTCGGATGTACCAGCGATACTTGACCGTCACCCACAAGGGGACAGCACGGCGTGTTAAGCGCTCGGCTCCTTCCCTGTGGGACTGAGCCCAACAGGTCATCGGCCGTGGCCAGATGACAGGAGGAAACAGAGATGGCCCGTGTGAAAGGTGGATATCGAACTCGTCGTCGGCACAAGAAGATTTTGAAGATGGCCCGCGGCTACCGGGGTGCCCGCAGCCGGCGTTTCCGCGCGGCCAACGAGGCAGTGCTCAAGGCCTTGCGCAACGCCACCGTGGACCGCAAGCGGCGCAAGCGGGACTTCCGCCGCCTCTGGATCCAGCGCATCAACGCGGCTGCGCGGCAGCACGGGTTGAGCTACAGCCGCTTCATGAGTGGGTTAAAGAAAGCCGGGATTGAACTCGACCGCAAAGTGCTCGCGGACATGGCCGTGCGGGACGCCACGGCGTTCAAGGCTCTGGTAGACGAGGCCAAGGCACACTTGTAATGAAGCGCATCCCCTGCGCCTAAAGGTGGTGGCTTTCGATCCGCCACCTTTTTTGTTTGGCGCTGGGGCTCTTGGTTTCACCGGCTTTCCGGAGACCGTGGCACTGATTACCAGCCCTTACAACCCCAAAGTCAAGGCCGCCCGAGCCCTTCACCGCCGGCGCCGGCGGGAGCGGGAGGGCAAAATTCTGCTGGAAGGCGCCCGGTTGATCGCCGAGGCCGTGGCTGCCGGCGCTGTGCCCCACCTGCTCTTCTACACGTCTTGGGCTGTAGAGCACGAGCAGGCGGCTGCCCTTGTCGAAGCCTGGTCCGACGTGGCCTGGGCCGTAAGTGATGAGATCATGGCACTTGTGGCCGACACGGTGACCCCCCAAGGGGTGATCGCCGTGGTGGACAAACCCACGCTGCCGTGGCCCGATCGGCCCTCGCTCCTGCTGCTCTGCGACGGCGTGCGCGATCCCGGCAACATGGGCACGCTCATTCGCGCGGCCGCGGGGGCCGGGGCCGACGGCCTGGTGGCCCCGCGGGGCAACGTGGACGTGTGGAGTCCCAAAGTACTGCGGGCAGCGATGGGCGCACACTTCCGGCTTCCCCCTGCGCACGGGCATCGGGTGGGAGGAGGTGCCCGAGCTCGTGCGGGGACTGCGCGTGCGCCTGGCCGATGTTCGCGCCACGGCCCACCACTTCGAGGTGAACTGGCGCGTGCCCAGCGCCCTCATTGTGGGCGGGGAGACCACACCAGTGGGCGAGACGGTGACCCACCTGGCTCACGAGCGGGTCGTCATCCCGCTGGCGCGCGGTGTCGAGTCCCTCAACGTGGCCGTGGCCGCAGCCGTAGTGCTCTTCGAGGCCCGGCGGCAACGCTTGGTCTCCCCTTCACGCGAGGAGGATGCCCCGTGAGCCGTGTGCTTCTGGTTACAGGCCCACCGGGAAGCGGCAAGACGACGCTCATCAGATGTGTGCTCTCGCGCTTGCCGTGTCCGGCGGGCGGCTTCTTCACTGAGGAAGTACGCCAGCGTGGGCGTCGTGTGGGGTTTCGGCTGGTGACCTTGGACGGACACGCGGGGTGTGGCTCGCCCACATCTCCTTCAGGAAGAGAGGAGGACCCCGAGTGGGGCGGTATGGCGTTGACCTCCGAGCCTTGGACACATTGGCCGTGCGGGCGGTTCACCAGGCCGTGGACGCCCGCACGCTGGTCGTCATTGACGAAATTGGCCCCATGGAGCTCCTCTCGCCCGCCTTTCGCCGGGCGGTCATCAGGGCGGTGGAAGAGGGCGAGGGCATGGTGGCCACTGTGGCCCAGCGCCCCCATCCCTTTGTCCAAACCCTTCAAGCCCGTCCCGGTGTGGAGCTCGTAGTGCTCTCTCCCGAGAACAGGGAAGGACTGGTCGAGGCACTCGTCACGCGGCTGCGGCGGTGGCCCTGTTGTCGCCCAGAGGTTGGGCGAGGGGAGCCATGGTGAGCTTCATGGCCCGCTCCCGGACGCACCCCCTGGTTGGCCGCTCCCTGGCCGACGGGGTGGCCCTCTGCGTGCTCGTGGTGGCCTCCTGGCACGTCGGTCGCCCCCTTCTGACAGCAGATGTGCTCATCTGGGGCGACAATCCCGGCCAGTTCATGCGCTTGTGGTATCCCCTCACGGTCTCATGGCCTCGATTTCGCCACGTGGTGGACTGGAACTTGCTCTGGTACGCCGGCTATCCTGAACTGCAATTTTACCCGCCAGGCTTCGTGCTCATCGGGCTGGCCATCCACCTGATCGCGTTGGGGCAACTCTCGCCGTTCGGCGTGTACAACGTGCTGCTCTTCATCGCCCTGGTGCTGCCTGCCTTCTCCGTGTACGCCTTCCTGCGGCACCTGTTGGCCACGATGGGCCCGTGGCCGGCCACGCTGGCCGGCGTTGTGAGCGGGCTCTTTACCCTGGGATTTGCCCCCCAATGGGGCGGCACAAACGCTGTGCCCATTGGCTTGGTGGGCGAACGGCTGGCCTTCGGGGTGGTGCCCTTGGTCTGGCTTGCCGGGCTCCTCCTGGTGGAACGCGGCTCGCCAGCACGCCGCGTCATCGCCGCCGGCTTGTTGGCCATACTGGTGCTCCTCCACCCGTTCCACGCTCCGGCCGCGGTCCTCTTGGGTGAGCGCGTACGCTTTCGCCCGCGCGTGGGCCCAAGGGCCTGAGGCCCGCGGACGAGCGCTCCTCGCCCACGGCGTGCGAGTGGGGGCGTGGGTGGCCTTAGCTCTCGGCTTGACCGCCTGGTGGCTGGTGCCCCTGTGGGCGCGGCGGGTGTATGCAGCTCCTCTTGTGCGGGCCACATTGGACGAGACCCTGCGCTGGCTGCAGGCCGACCAAGTGCCCCTGCTCGTGGGCGCAGCAGTGCCCTCCGCAGGGGCGCTCGTCCGGCCGCGATCCGGTTCTCCTCTGGCGGGCATTGTGGCCCTGTGGGGCACGCTGGTGGCCTTGGTGATCGGCATTCTCCTCAACCACCTCCTCCTGGTCGAACGACTGGGCGTTTTCCTCTTCGACCCGGTGCGCTTCACGGCCGAGTATTATTATCTGGCCCTGATCGCGCTCGCTGGCGCCGCCACAGGCGTCACCGTGGGCGTGGGCCTGCGGCGGGAGTGGCGACTGCTGGCCTTCGGCCTCCTGTGTGTGCCCTTCGTCGGAGTGGCCATGGCCCAAATGTGGCCCAATGTGCGGGCCCGAGCTCACCCTGCGCCCCAGACAACCCTCTCCGCAGCCTTGGACCATCCTGCCCTGGCCGGCCTCTGGCAGGCCTTGAGCCAGGGCAGAGAAGCTGAAGGACGTGTGCTCTTCACGTCGTACTACACCACTTTGGCGTGGCCGGACGGCACTGTGGTGCCCACGGCCATCAAGGCCATGACACCTCTCTTCACAGGCCGCGAGATCGTGGGCGGCACATTCTCCCACTGGTCGCCAGTGGCCCGCCTGCTCTGGGTCGGTGACCCTTGGGCCGCCGTGTTGCCCGAGCGCGTGGAACAGGAGGATGGTCGCGCCATTCTGGGCACGCCGTGGGAACAGTTGAGCATGGCCGATCTGTACACTCTGGTCCGAGCGCTCAACGTGACCACCATTGTGGCCGACGACGATGACCTGGAGGCGCGACGGGCCTTGGACGCCTCTTCCCTCTTTCAGTCCTACTGGAATAACGGCGCTTTCTACCTGTACCGTCCCGTGCCCCTGGTGTCGGCGTGGGCCGAGGGCGAAGGTGTCCTCGTCCACGAGGTGGAGCGTCAGCCCCACCGCTGGCGCCTGAAGGTCCGCGCACCCGCGAGCGGCGGCTGGGTGCGCGTGAAGATGACCGCCTATCCCCTGTGGCAAGCGCGCGTGAACGATCGGCGTGTGCCTCTCGCCGCCGATGAGTACGCCCTGATCCGCGTGTCTCTGCCGCCCGGGGAATCGGAAGTCACGCTGACGTACCAGCAGGCTCTGCCGGAGCGCGCCGGGCAGGCTATCAGTGCGCTGAGCAGCGCGACGTTGGCAGCAGCGTGGCTTCTCACCGGGCGCGCAACCCAACGAACGAACAGGAGGAGGCCCCCATGACCACTACACACCGGTACGCGGAACTCCACCCCGATGCGCTCGCTCGCCTGATCGAGGCCGGAGCACCGGCCATTGTGCCGTGGGGTGCTCTGGAATGGCACGGCCCCCACTTGCCCTTGGGCCTCGATGGTCTCGTGGCCGACGCGTTTGCCGAGCGGCTGGCTCCGAGGGTGGACGGTGTGCTCTTTCCGACCACGTGGTGGGCGGCCACCACACTGCCCCATGCGCTCTCCCTGCAAATACCCTCATCGCTCTTCGCGGAGCTTGTGAAGGCGCTCCTCGAGGAGCTCCACCGGCTCGGCTTCGGGCGTGTGGCCCTGATCAGTGGTCACTACGCTCACCCCCACGAACTCCTGCTGATGGAGGCAGCCGAGCAGGCTCTGGCCCAACACGGTCTCTTGGTGCTGGCCGCGCCCCCTCTGGCCCTGTTGGGAGAGGAGTATTTGGACCACGCGGCCCGCTGGGAGACGAGCCAACTGTTGGCCGTGCGCCCCGAGCTGGTCCGGCTTGAACTCTTGGACGCCTTGGGCACGGACGATGCGGCCCAAGCTCTGACCCAGACGGCTGTGCTCGGCCAAGACCCTCGCCAGGAGGCCTCACCTGCCCAAGGGAAGGCCGTTCTGGACGAGGCCCTGCAGGCGTGGGCCGAGCGTGTGGCTGCGCTCTCCCCCTCTTGGCTCACCCAATTTTACCGCCGCCGCCGGGCCGCGTACAATAGCTGGTTGGAGCGCTTCTTCAGGGGTGACTGGGAAGCAGCGCTGATCACCTGGTGGCGTGACCGGACGGGCCAGCCGTGAAGCACATGCCCATGCCCCAACCAGCGGCCACCTCACAACACATGATCCTGCCGGACAGCCGCCGGCTCCTGCTGCGCCCCGTGCGGGAGGAGGACGCGGCCAACCTGCTTGCCCTCCTCAGACAGGTCGTGGCCGAGCGCATCTACATCGGCCTCGAACGGACGCCCGAGGACGTGGAATCAGAACGCCGCTGGCTCCGAGCGTTTGTCCGCCGGCAGCGCACATTGGCGCTGGTGGCCGACGTGCACGGCGAACTCGTGGGATTCCTCACCCTGGAACCCGGTGCCTTCGGCCAAAAGGACGCTCACGTGGCCACCCTTGGCATCATGGTTGCCAGGCCATTTCGCGGCCTCGGCGTGGGCACTGCCATGGTGGAATACGCTGTTGCTTGGGCACGCCACCAGGGCTTCGAGCGAATTCAACTGGAAGTCTTCGCCACCAACGTGCGGGCCCTGGCCCTCTACCGCAAGTGTGGGTTCGTCGAAGAGGGCCGACGCCGTGGGGCCTACCGCTTGCCCGGCTTGGGCACCGTGGACGCAGTGCACATGGCCCTGTTTCTCGACCCCTAACACATCACACAGGAGGAACGCACAATGCCCAAATTCGGCGCCCACATGAGCATCGCCGGGGGGGTCTCCCGGGCATTTGACCGTGGCGAGTCCATCGGCTGTGACACTATTCAGCTTTTCACCAAGAACAACCGTCAGTGGAAAGCCCCACCTCTGAAGCCCGAGGAAGTGGACAGGTTTCACCGTCGCCATCAGGAAACGGGCATTGACCCGATTGTGGCCCACGCCAGCTATTTGCTCAACATCGCTTCGCCCAAAACTCACGTGTGGCAGCGCAGCTACGACGCGCTCCCCTGGTCGAGCTGGAACGGTGTGACCGCTTGGGCATCCCCTACCTCGTTCTCCACCCCGGCTCTCATACCGGAAAGGGCGTGGAGGCTGGCATTCGCATGGTGGCTGAAGCGATCAACCGCGTTCACGCTGAACACGATTTTCGGGCCATGCTCTGCTTGGAAGTCACCGCTGGCCAGGGGGATAGTTTGGGCGCCTCGTTCGAGGAGCTGGCCCGCATGTTGGAAGCCCTCGATGTGCCGGACCGGGTGGGCATTTGCTTCGACACTTGCCACGCGCTGGCCGCTGGCTACGACTTGACAACTGCCGAGGGGTACGAGACCACGTTCGAGGCGTTCAAGCGGCTCCTGGGATTCGAGCGATTGAAAGTGTTCCACTTCAACGACAGCAAGGGGGCGTTGGGATCCCGGGTGGACCGCCATACCCACATTGGCTTGGGCGCCTGCGGGCTGGAGTGCTTCCGCCGCATTGTCAACGATCCCCGCTTTGCTCACATCCCTATGATCTTGGAGACTCCCAAGCGCGGACATGGCTGAGGATGTGCTCAACCTGCGCGTGTTGCGCGGGCTCGTGGAGGGCGCCGACGATCCCATAACGCCCCAACGTGTTGAGGCCCTGTGGGCCGACTTCCAGGACGGAAAGAAGCCATAACGTGCGCCTATGCGCCTGGTCGTCTGGGTTCTGCGCCACTTCTTCCCTGCCGGTCGGCGGCGGGAGCGCCGTCGGCAAAGACGGGGCCACAGCCGGGTACCACGGTGGTCGCTGGCGGTTGCTGCTGGCCTGCTCGTGGTCATCGCTGTCGGGACGGCGAGGCTGGCACCCCGTGTGGTGCCACCGTTGCCGCCCGGAGCACAGGGTGTACTCGTGCGCTCACCCACGCCGGCCGCCCTCCTGGAGCGCCCCTTGTCCGGGATGGCGGACCGAAGGGCCGGGATGCCGGTAACTGAGCGCGTGTACGTGCCCGTGGCCGCCTCCCTTGGGGCTGTAGACCACCTACGCGAGGTTTCCCTCGATGAACTGCGCGCCCGCTGGCGCCAGACGGCCCGCTTGGTGGTGACCGAAGAGGTTGCCCAAGGCCTGGCGACGCAGTGGGGGGAGCCCGGCAACGGCCCGATCGTGGTGGCCGACGCACTCGCCGTGAGCCGACAACTTCTGGACGTGTCCCAAGCTGTCGGCGTGGTGGCCTTCGACGAGCTCTTGCCAGCCGTGCGCGCCCTCTCGCTCGATGGCTTGGATCCCCTCGACCGCACGGTCTCCAATCAATTCTGGCCCCTGCGGGTGTTCTGGCAGGTGACGGCCGGAGCTTCCCAGGGCGTGTCCTCCTCCAACCGTGACCGGGAGGCCATCGGCGTGGTCGTGCTCACTGGGGTGACAGCCCCAGCCAATGGGCCGCCTGCTCAAGGGGCCCAAGTTGCCCTCTTCGCCCGCTCAGCCGACGTGTGGCACATGAGCGTGCGCGCCTTTGGCGCGGACTGCACGGCGGACGGGGTGCCCGCCTGTGGGGGGAAGACGTGCTCCAAGCCCTCCTGAACCTGAGCGCAGACGTAGTGGAGCTGGACGGGCTGCGCGCCGGTTCGCGGGAAGAGCTCGTGGCGTGGCAGCACGCTTTGGCCGCGCGGGACATGCGCACTGTTGGCGCCGGCACCAACGCCGCCGCGGCCGCCAAGCCTTACACGGTGGACGTGCGCGGCACGCGGGTGACTCTTCTGGGCTACACGGCCTCCTCCCAGGGGATCACGGCCACACCGGAACAACCCGGCACAAACGCCTACGATCCTGTGCGCTTGCGGGCGGACATCATTCGTGCCCGCCAGCGTGGGGCCGATCTCGTCTTCGTTCACCTGAACTACGGCGATGTCTACCACACAGCGCCCGCTGCGGATCAACAGGCCACATTTCGGTCAGCAGTTGAAGCCGGGGCCGACCTGGTGGTGGGCCTCCAGCCCTTTGTTTCCCAAATGTTCGAACTCTACCAAGGACGCCCCATCTTCTACGGCTTGGGCCCCTTCTCAGTTCCCGAGGGGGCCCCATATGGACCACGCGGCTTGGTGCTTCAAGTTTTGGTGCACCGGGGCCGGCTCCTGCAAGTGAGGCCACTGGTGGTCGCTGCTGGGCCCGAGCCTCGCTTCCTCCCGCCTGATGAGGCAAATGCCTTCCTGTCCACGTTGAACGGCTTTGGAGGGAGTGCGGGGAGGTAGGCCAATCGGCACGTGCTCCTACCACCAGCTCGGCTCGCCCGATTTTACCGGGCGTGTTGGCCCGCGTACAATACAGAGCACTTTGGGGTGCGGATTCATCCGTCCAACGCGCCCGTGTCTGCGCCCCGAACACACAGCGGTGGGGACGGACGCACAGGTGATGGAGACGAACACCGCACGCCGCCATCACAAGGGGAGGCAAACAACTTGTGGAAGGAGGAGGCCAGAATGACCTTGCACGTGGACGTGTTCTTCGACTACCTGTGCCCGTATGTCTACAGGGCCGCCCTGTGGCTGGACGAGGTGGAACGGCAGCACGGGGACGTGACCGTGCGATGGCGGTACTTCTCATTGGCCCAAGTCAACAGCCGGGCGGAGAACTGGTTCCTGTGGGAACAGCCTCTCGTCAACCCCGAATGGGGCACCCACCGGAGCGCCAAGGGGCTGCGCGCCTTCTGGGGGGCGGAGGCGGCCCGCCGGCAGGGGGAGGATGTCTTTCGGCGCTTTCACCTGGCCTTGCTCAGGGCCTACCACGAGGAACGACTCTCCTTGGCCAATGACGAGGCCCTCCGCGCTGCTGCCCAACGGGCCGAGCTTGACATGGCACGCTGGGAGGAGCAACGCCGCGACCCAGCCCTGCTCGACGCCCTGAAGGCCGATCACACCGAGGCCCGTGAACGCTGGGAGGTCTTCGGCACGCCCACGTTTCTCTTTCCGGGCCATCGGCCTGCTTACCTAAAGCTCGACAGCGTGGTGCCCGCTGAGGAAGCTGTGCCCTACTGGGAGACGTTTGTCCGCGTCGTGGCCCAACAGCCCCTTTTCTTGGAGATCAAGCGGCCTCACTGAGGGGGAAGAAGACCAAGAGGGGGCCGGAGGAGGGGCAGTGCCCTCCTCCGACGGGATGCCCCTTCACTTGCGGAGCCCGAGCCGGGCGATGAGCTCCTTGTACCGGGCGTAGTCCGTGCGCTGCAAGTACGCCAACAGCCGGCGGCGGCGGCCCACGAGCTTGAGTAAGCCGCGCCTGGAATGAAAATCGTGCTTGTGGACCTTCAGGTGTTCGGTCAACAAGGTAATGCGCTCCGTCAACAGAGCAATTTGGACTTCCGGGGAACCGGTATCCCCTTCAAACCGCTGGAACTGCTTGATAATTTCAGCTTTTTTCTTCTTGTCGAGCGCCATATCTCCTCCTCACGGTACGCCCTTCGGCCCGCCCGGTGGCCGAGGGTCGGGATGTATGTGGTTTGATCCGCCGGGAAAAAGGATTATACCATAGGAGGAAGAAGGCCTCAAACAGGACCTGCAGGTGTGTCCATGCCACAGAGCTCATGGAGATGTATCGATGGAGAGCATACCGCGCGTGCTCTTCCAGCGTGGAGAGATTGTCGTGTACACGTACACCGTCATCGTGGCCGCCGGCCTGATCTCGGGCACGCTAACGGCGTGGGGAGCAGGGTATATGGCCGGCAGCACCCCAGAGGAGCTGTTGGAAGGTCTGCTGTGGGCCCTTGTGGGCGCGGCTGGCGGTGCCTACGCGTGGGACGTGGGCGTGAGGTTCCTCCTGTACGGCCAGGTCGCGCTCGGCACTGCTGTGGGGTGGCCAAGTGCGCCCTCAGTCCACGGCGTGCTCTGGGGAGGCGGGGGGGCGCTGGTGTTCTGGGCACGCCGACGCCGGTGGGCTGTGAGTCACGTGCTGGACGTGGCGGCTGTGGGCGTGGCTGTGGGCAGTGTTTTTGTGTGGGCCGCCCTGCTAATTCACGGCGGTGTGAGCGGCGTGCCGGTGAATGCCCCGTGGGCGTGGCGTCTGCCTGACGTGGCCGGCATTGTGGTCCCACGGGTACCGGTTCAGGCGCTCGGCTTGGGGCTCAACCTGTTACTCGGGGGCGCACTGACGGCCGTGGCCTGGTTTGTTGGGCCTCGGCGCACGAACGGTTGGCTCTTCCTCGTGTGGATGGTGGCCAACAGTGCGTTTCTGGGCGTGATCGGCTTCTGGCGGGCCGATCCGACCATCTGGATCGGTCCCCTTCGGCTGGACCAAGTGGCCGCCTTTGGCGAAGTGGGCTTGGTCATGGGCCTCATCGTGCGGCGGATGTGGAAGGCGGCGTGCCAGGCCGCCGGACTTCCCGCGGTCTCCCTGCCGGCTCCCACCAGCCTGCCGGAGGAGTGATGGTCGCTCCCTCCAACGTTATCCCTTTCCCCTTTGGCCGCGCGGCGCGCCGACGCCACGCTTACGGCCCGGCAGGTGGTTTCCCCGCCGTGCCTCCACCCAGGCGTTGGCGCAGCGCCTCGTAAATTAACACGGCACCGGCCACGCTGGCGTTGAGTGACTGCACGCGGCCGCGCATGGGCAGGTGCACCAGCAGATCGCACGAGCGGCGCACCAGTCGGCTCAATCCCTTTCCCTCGGCACCCACCACAATGCTCAAGGGGCCACGCAGGTCCACCTGGTCGTAGCGGTGGGGGGCTTGCGGATCTAGCCCCACGTTCCACACGCCGTGTGCCGCGAGCCGGCGCAGCGCCTGCGCGATGTTGGGGACTTGGGCGATGCGCATGTGGACCACGGCACCGGCCGACGTTTTGTACACCGTGGGGGTCACGGCGACCGAGCGTCTGGCGGGGATGATCACGCCGTGCAGGCCGGCTGCCTCGGCTGTGCGCACCAGGGCGCCGAAGTTGTGCACGTCGGTCAAGTGATCGAGCACCAGGATGAAGGGCTGTTCCCCCTGCTCTGCGGCGGCGGCAAGCATGGCGTCCAGGGTGCTGTAGCGGTAGGGGGCCACCTCGGCCACCACACCTTGGTGGGATTGCCCGCCGGCAAGCCGGTCCAACTCGGCCCGGGAGACGAGGTGAACCGGGATGCCCGCACGCGCGGCCAAGCGGCGAATTTCCTCCAGGCTCCCCCGGTCGGCGCGGGAGGCCAGCACCCAGACACGGCGCACGGGTGCTCGGCTGTGTAGGGCCTCACGCACTGGGTGGCGTCCGAAGATGCGGTGGGCCATAGTCTTCCTCAATCAGGCGGAGTGGAGGCGGAGGGAGGTGCCGTCGGCCGTGCGCACGGTAATAGTACTCTCATCGAGCTCAAAGGTGGCGAAGAGGAGCGACTGGTGCGGGCCCACTACGTGGGGAATGAGCCAACGCACGTCGGGCAGGAGGGGATA
Source organism: Ardenticatenia bacterium (assembly GCA_030949995.1). GTDB lineage: Bacteria > Chloroflexota > Anaerolineae > Ardenticatenales > Ardenticatenaceae > WFWG01. Next base: position 11,314 of record JAUZRY010000080.1, on the reverse strand, counting down.
GTGCTCAAGCCTGTCCAGGGGAACCCATTCCAACACGCCCTCATCAGAGGTGATCAAGGGGCTGGGATGTGCCACAGTGGCGTGGAAGATGAAGAGGAGCACACCCGGGAGGGGCCCTGTCACGTGGACCACGCCCCGCAGGTGCAGGGTGTCGGGCCGAAGCCCTGATTCCTCCTCCACTTCGCGCAAGGCCGCCGTGTGCACATCCTCGCCCGGCTCCACGTGTCCTCCTAAGCCATTGTACCGGCCGGCGAACCACTTGTGCGCCGCGCCGCACAGCAGGAGAAGGTGACGGTTGTGCTCCAGAAAGATAAGCGTGCGGGGCACGACGGTATACCGGCCGGCCGTCTGTTGGTCGCCTGGTACTCTTTTCTCAAGCACGGACCAGCTCCCAATGGCGCCACGCGAGCGGCACTTGGTGCAGGGTCTGCTGCAAGTCGCCGTCACCCTCGAACGTGCGCCGTTCGAGCCGGCGCACGGGCACTTCCACGGTGAAGCGTTCCACGTCAAAAGGCCACGGCCTGACCGTCAGGCGCTCGTGAGAGGCAGACGTCAACGTTAGAGGGATGCCGCCGGGGCCAGTGCCTAAGTCCACCGGGCCCTGACGATATCGTTCTAGGCAGAGGGCCAAGGAACACCAATCCATCAGCCGGAGAAGCCGGTAGGCATCATCGATGGTCTCGAGGGGAAGGTTGAGGGCCTGCTCGAGGTGCTGTTGGAGCCGGCGCTGTTCGGCCAGAAAGGCGCTTATGCGCTCGTCTTCGACCTGGCGGGATGCGTACAGGGTGGTCGCGTGGCGACTGACTAGGAGGGCGATCAGAGGGTGTTGCCGCAGGGCCCACTCCACACCCCGCCGCCAGATGGTGAGATGTTCGTCCACGGCCAACTCGGTGAACTGGCAGGGTATCCCCTGGGGGGGTGATGCGGGGATGGGCCTCCCACTCGATCCAGCCGATGTCGTGTTGGCCAATGGCCAGAAAGCACATCCGTCCACGGCTGTGGACGGGGAAAATCGGGGGTGCCGGCCCAGTGGCCGGCCAAGCGTGCGGAGAGGAACGCGTGGGCCGGCTGGGAGACGATGAGCCAACCTGTGTCTGTTTCCAGGCGGATCATGTTGGTTCCCGTTCGGGCAAGAGTACGGTGAAGATGGATCCCTTGCCCACTTCGCTCTGGACCTCGATCTTGCCGCCGTGTAGGCGCACGAACTCGCGCGTGAGGGAGAGGCCCAAGCCGGTGCCTTCCCACTCGCGGCTGAAGGAACTGTCCAATTGGCGAAAGCGCTCGAAGATCGTCTCAAGGTGGTCCTTGGGGATGCCAATGCCGGTGTCACGCACGGTGAGTTGAATCCACCCGTCGGGGAGGCGTTCCAACGTCACATCCACCCGGCCGCCGTTGGGCGTGAACTTGATGGCGTTGCTCATCAGGTTGTAGAGAATCTGCTTGAAGCGCAGTCTGTCGGCGACTACTGTCTTGAGATTGGGATCAATGCGCAGTCTGACCTTGATCTCCTTGCGATCGGCCATTGGCTTGAGGAGCACGTGGACTTCTTGGACCGCCTCTTCCACGTCGAAGGGTTGCATGTTCAGCTCCAGTTTGCCCGACTCAATCTTGCTCATGTCGAGGATGTTCTCCACCAGGTCGAGCAGGTGACGGGCACTGCGCACAATGTTGTCCACATAGCGTCGCTGGTGCTCGTTGAGGGGGCCGAAGAGCTCGTCCTGGAGGATCTCGGCGTGGCCAATGATGATGTTGAGGGGGGTGCGCAGTTCGTGGCTCACGGTGCTCACGAACTCGCTCTTCAAGCGGTCCAGCTCGCGGAGTTCGGCGTTGGCATGCTCGAGTGCGACGATTTTGGCCTCCAGCTTGTTGACCAGCTTGCGGGCGTACTCTTCCAAGTAGACTTCGCGTTCCTCGTGGTCGACCTCCTCTCGCTTGCCGGCCAAGAAGGCCTCGATCTGTTCGACGAGCTGGTCGATGTCTATGGGTTTGGGCAAGTAGCCGTCACACCCGGCGGCCAAGGAGCGTTCGCGGTCTCCCTGCATGACGTTGGCGGTGAGGGCCACAATGGGCACGTTGCGCAGGGCAGGAATGCTTTTGATCTTGGTGGCGGCTTCGTACCCGTCCATGCCGGGGAGGTTGATGTCCATGAGGATGAGGTCTGGCTTGATCTCCTGAGCCAGCCGGATGCCGCTCAGCCCATCGTCGGCGTCCACAACGGAGTAGCCGTGGGCTTCCAGCACACGGCGTACCAGGATTTTGTTGTCGGGATTGTCCTCCACGTACAGGATGGTTCGCCGCTGGTCCATGTGTTTTCCCCCCGGACACGCTTTGGGAACCTGAATTGGCTTGAGGCTCAAGGGTTGTTGGCGGTTGAGACTTTCAGGAACTTGCGGATGGTCTGGGGCAACTCGCGCGTGTTAATGGGCTTGGTCAAGTACCCATCACACCCGGCTGACATCGCCCGTTCGGCGTCGCTGATCATCGCACAGGCGGTAAGGGCTACGATGGGGATGTGGCTCGTCTGCGGGTCGGATTTGAGACGACGGGTGAGCTCGAAACCATCCAGCCGGGGCAATTGCAAGTCCATAAGAATCAGGTCTGGGGGGTCTTTGGTCACCATGTCCAGGCCGGTTACGCCGTCGGGGGCCCAGGAAACGCGGAAGCCGTGAAAGGAGAGCAAATCACACACCAGCATGGCGTTGGGCTGATGGTCTTCAATAACTAAGATGTGAGGCTGCTCGCTCATGAGAACTTCTCCTTACATATGATTTAAACGGTTATGTGCTAACGTATTCGATAGGCCTCTGTGTTCCCACGGTATGTTCGGATGACAACGTACAAGGGCATTTGCCCCTGTGGGGTCCAAGCTGCGGTTTCGTTTGTGCCACACTATGTCCATTATATCATCGGTGACGCCAAGGTGCAGTAGGAGAATGGACCTACTTCTCCCGCCGAGCAATTACACTGGGATCACCAGGGGGAGGATCATTGGATGACGGCGGGTGCGCTCGTAGAAGAACTTTTCCAGCCGCTTGCGCACGGCTTGCTCGGCCTCAACGGCAAGGGGGCCGGCCTCGATGACAGAGCGGGCCACGAGGTCGGCAGCCGCTTCCATGAGGGATTCGGCCTCGGCCATGTAGACAAATCCCCTGGAGAGCAATGCCGGACGTTCCAGGAGTTGGCCTGTTTCCCGTTCGACCACGATGACGACCACGATGAACCCATCCTGTGACAGACGATGACGGTCTCGCAGGACCACCGTGCCCACGTCGCCGACGCCTAAGCCGTCCACGTAAATGTAGTCGCCGCCCACAGGCTCCTCAGCCCACCACTGCTCCGGCCCAATGGCCACTGGCGTGCCGCTCTCCACGACGATGGTGTGCTCTTGGGGAATGCCCACTTGCTCGGCCAATTGTGCGTGCAGCACCAGGTGACGGTATTCGCCTTGGATGGGCATGAAGAAACGGGGGCGCACGAGGCTGAGCATGAGCTTGAGCTCTTCCTGGCTGGCGTGGCCGGAAACGTGGACGGGGTGGAGGGGAGGGTAGAGCACCGTGGCCCCCAGCCGAAAGAGGCTGTTGACGGTGCGGTGCACCAATTCCTCATTGCCAGGAATGGTGGTTGCGCTCAGAATGACCAGGTCGCCGGGTTGGATGGTGACCGTGCGGTGCTCGCCCCGGGCCATGCGAACGAGGGCCGAAGTGGGTTCCCCTTGGGAGCCGGTGCAGATGATACAGATGCGCTCTGGGGGCAGGCGGTCGAGCTCGTGGGGGCGCACCAGTTCATCGTGGGAGATGTCCAAGTACCCCCACTCAATGGCCATGTTGACGTTGTCCACCATGCTGCGCCCGATGACGGCCACTTGTCGGCCGTGGCGGCGGGCTGTTTCCATGACTTGGGCCACGCGGGAGATGTTACTGGCAAAGGTGCTGACGATAATGCGTCCCTCGGCGCGGGCGAAAATGTGTTCCAAAGCGTGGGTGACTTCCTGCTCGCTGGGCGTGGTGCCGGGTCGATCTGCGTTGGTGCTGTCGGCCATGAGGAGCAACACGCCCTTTCTGCCGAGCTCGGCCAATCGCTGGAGGTCGGTGGGCCGGCTGCGGTAGGGGGTCAGGTCGAGTTTGTACTCGCCCGTGTGAATGACGGTGCCCACCGGAGTTCCAATCGCCAGGCCCAAGGCATCGGGGATGGAGTGGGCCACGTGAATGAACTCGACGGTAAAGGGGCCGATGGCCCGCTCGTCGCCGGGGGCAACCACGTGGATCTCGGCCATGTGAGCCAGTTTGAACTCGCGTAGGCGCACGGTGATCAGGCCGGCGGTGAGCCGACTCGCCCAGATCGGGATCGGGGCGGTGAGCTCCTGGAGCAAATAGGGGAGAGCGCCCAAGTGGTCCTCGTGTCCGTGGGTAATGACGATGCCCCGCAGTCTGTCTTGTCGCTCGACCACGTAGGTGATGTCGGGGATCACCAAGTCCACGCCCAGCATGTCATGTTCGGGGAACATCAACCCACAGTCCACCACGAGCAGTTCCCCGTCGTACTCGAGGACGGTCATGTTGCGGCCGATTTCTCCCTGGCCTCCGAGGGAGAGAACGCGCAGCGGTATGGTCACGTTGTCCTCCTTCACGTTGGCCGTGCGGCCCACCTGTGGGGGCCACAGGGGGCTTGTTCTCCGCTACCGGGATGTTTGGGACAAAGTGTTGTCACACGGGGCCGCCGGCTGTTCGTCATGATGGTGCCATGTGGCCAAGCACTTATTCCTCCTGGCCGAAAAGGTTCAATTGGGCCGGCGGCTTCCCCTCCTCGACCGTCTCCACGTGGAGGCCGGCAGGTACCCGGTTCTGCTGGCGCCAAAGGCGCACGGCATCCACGAGGGCGGGCAAGCGGTCGAAGTCCTCCTGGAACAAGGGCAACCATTCGGGCCGGCGCAGGGCCGCGGCCGGGTGGAACATGGGTACCACAAGGCGGGAGCCGAAGCGGAAGGCTCGGCCGTGGACGCGCGTGATGCGCCGGTTGGGCAGCCAACGCTCCATGGCAAAGCGGCCCAAGGTCACGATGACCTCGGGGGCGACCAGGCGCACCTGACGGGCGAGAAAGGGCTTGCACGCCTTGATTTCCTCTGGCAGAGGATCGCGGTTGCCAGGCGGGCGGCACTTGACCACATTGGTGATGTAGACATCATCCCGGATTAGGCCCACGCGCTCCAACATGGCTTCCAACAGCTCGCCGGCCGGGCCAACAAACGGGCGCCCTAGGCGATCCTCGTTGGCCCCGGGCGCCTCGCCGATGAAGAGCACGGGGGCATCAGGAGGCCCCTCGCCCGGCACAGCGTTGGTGCGCGAACGGTGGAGCGGGCAGCGTGTACAGTGTCGAATTTCGGCTTCCAGGGCGGCCAGAGCGGCCTGCCGCTCGTGCATCTCCATGCTCGGCTTGTGTCCTTGGGCGTATCTGTTTGGTGTGGACACACTGAGACAGTCGCCTTCCAAGGCATCTGGTCGACCCTAATTGTAAGTCGAACGGAGGGCAGGAGCAAACGCGGCCCACGCCTGTGTCAGGCCGTTCACATGAACCGCCCGCCCTCCACGCGGATGAGCCGGGCGTTGTCACGCAGGGGGGCGGGCACAAGGCCCAAGTCGCCGGTTGTCAAGAAGATCTGTTCGTACTGGGCCAAGGTGTGTGCCAGATACGCCCGGCGCTGCTCGTCCAGTTCGCTCATAATATCGTCGAGGAGCAGGAGGGGGGCATCCCCTTTTTTCCCGGCAATGAGGGTTGCTTCGGCCAATCGAAGTGCCAGGGCGGCCGTGCGCTGTTGGCCGCGTGAACCAAATCTGGCCATGTCGTGGGCGTTCACCAGGAATCGAAGGTCATCCCGGTGGGGCCCCACAAGGGTCATACCCCGCCGCAGCTCCTCGGCGCGTGCCCTGTGTAGGTGGCGGCCGAACTCGGCGGCCACGTCGGCCAGGGACGTGGGCTCCCCCGTGTGCTGTTCCCCACACTGTGGGTTGGAGGCCGAGGGAGAGTTGGTGGGCTGCTGGCCGGCCAAGTTTCAAACCCGGCAGGTAGAGCAACCGCACGCGCTCCTGCCCGCCGGTGAGCTCGGCGTGGATGCGTGTCATCAGTTCGTCCAACTGGGCCACGATCTGGCGACGCCTCACGATAATGTAGCTGCCGTGGCGGATCAGGGGGGGCATCCCACATCCACGCCACCTCCGGGTCACCGCCCTGCTCCTGGAGGGCCCGCAGGGCGGCGTTACGCTGGCGCACGGCCTCGGCGTACCGGGCTAAGTCGTGGCAGTACTGGCGGTCGATTTGGCAAATGGTCACGTCCAGATACCGTCGGCGCACGCGGGGGCTGCTCACAATGAGGCCGATGTCCTCGGGCAAGAATTGAACCACAGCAATCTCGCCGATGTACTCCAGCAGAGACGTGCGCTGACCGTCAAACGTGATGTTCTTCTGCGTGCGCCCTTTGCCCTCCTCGTCCAGGGCGACGGTGATGCGCACGTGGTGGAGCCCGTCGGCCCGCTGGACGCGGCCTTCCACGTGGGCGAAAGGAAGGCCTTCCTCCCGGGCGCCGAAGTGAACCAGTTCCCTCTCGGCCAGGGCGTGGGAGGATCGGGCTGTGGCCAGGTAGGCCACGGCCTCCAGGAAATTGGTCTTGCCCTGGGCGTTGGCGCCGTGTAGCACGATCAGGCCAGGGGAAAACTGGGCCTCCAGGCGCGCGTAATTGCGGAAGTTCATCAGGCGTAGCTCTACAAGGTGCATGGGCGCTTCAGGGCGTTGTGTTCAAGCTGGTAGGGCGAGCGGACAAGCACGTAGCACCGCGCGTGTTGCCGTTGGCTCCTTTCTGACTCGATGTTGGTCCCCGAACGGCACAGAGCGTGCGGAATTACCTGCTTATCCCACGCCATTATAGCGCAATTTGAGGTCTTCTCCGAAAGGCAGATGGGGTTACGCCCCGTGAAGGTGGCGCCGCACGCGCCGATCGCGGGGGAAGGCGTTCACCTCGGCCAGGAGCCGACGCTCAGAAGGGGAGCGGCCGTGAGCAAGGTGACTCCCAGTGGGGCCCACCGGGGAGCAAGGCGGGCCAGCACAACCAAAAGAGGGGTGGCAGCAGGGGAAGAAAGCCAACCAGCGTGACTCGAGCGCCTGCAGGTCCGGCCATGTCCACTTGGCGAGCCCCGCCGGGAGGGAAGCTAGAGGTACGGTGCGCTGATGAGCACGTCTGGCGGCTGACTCACCAAGACCACCACAATGGGCACTGGGCCGTCGTTGCGCAAGGTGTGGGAGATGCCGGCCACTGCCGCTCCCGACGGGGCGAACGAGTCCAGGGAACGCTCCTGAACGCTCGCCTGTGCCTGAAGGCCCATGTACACAGCCGCTGTCACGCCGACCCTCCCAGTACACCCACGCCCACATATGCCCGCGCCGGCGACGACTTCGACGGCACCGCCGGCGCGGTACCACGGGGGGTGACCAGTTCGCGAACTTGCATGGCCAGGAGAAGGCCTCCGAACAAGACCACGCCCAGTCCGAGGTCCACCGGGGTGGAGAGGAGCTCCTCCAGGAAGCCCACGAAGGGCACCTAAAACACCACCATGCCCAAGAGAGCTTCTGGGCGCACAATCCACGGGTCCTCGTTCTCCACGTTGTCACCCTTGGTGATGAACCCGACGAGTGCTCCGTCCCGGTCAGATACCACCCGCACCACCCGGTGAACGACCGGCGTGTCCACACCTTGGACGCGAAACCCGATAATGTCGCCCGCGTTCACGGCGCTCGGGTTCACTTTCTTCAGGGCGATCTCTCTTAAATTCGCATAAAAACCGTTAGAATCGCCCCTCGATGGATGAACGGGGCACGTGAACGTCGAGAGCAGCGTGTGGATGGCCCTTCGTGGGCCGACATCAGCACAGCACACGGCTCGCCGTTTGACGCTCCCGTGCTTCTGTGCTATAGTGGCTACCACCAAAACGCTGTGTTCCCACCTTACCAGCCCAGACCTAGGCAGCAGAGGTGCCCGATGCCCCGGATGGCAGGGCTGAAAGGCGAAGTCCGGTGAGAGTCCGGCGCTGCCCCGCAACGGTAACCAGGGGTGGATTCCCACATCCTGGAAGCCCGGTCGCCCGCCTCTGCTGGCTCTTCGTCCTCTCGCGGGAGGGGAGGGAGCACGGCCGTCGGAGGCCGTCCTAAAGTTCGGCCCACGCCACGTTTGGTGGCAGGAGGGCGTTGAGAACTTTAGGGGTGCTCTAAGTCCCGGCTCGTGTGAGCCGGTTTTTTTGATGATTGTTCACGAAACAGCCCACTCTCCCGGGAGAGTGGGCTGTTTTTTTGCTGTCTACAGAACTCGCCGGAGCCCCATTTGCTCGCAGTGGCGGTCGAAGGCGAAGGAGATACTGATCCAGGGATGACCGATGAGCACGTCGCCCTGCTGTGAACCCGGTGCAAGTGCCCGGGACGGCGGCACAACCTGCAGCCCGCCGCCGTCCGACCGCAAGCGGCGCTACCAGCACAGCCGCGTGCTGCGCCCCGACGGCAAGATGATCAACGTGGTCCACCGCCGGGGCCACCTCCTCGTCTGCGCCACCGGCTGCTGCTGCGGCCACACGGAGCGGGGCCACGCCCCCGTGCCCACGGAGCTCTACCACGACGAGTGGATCCGCCGCAAGCTGCGCAACCGCGTGCACCTGACCATCGGCGGCTGCCTGGGCCCGTGCCCCCTCGCCAACGTGGTCCTGCTCCTCTTCGACGGCCGGCCCATCTGGTTCCACTCGGTCAACAGCGAGCGGCAGGTGCTGGCCATCTACGACTACATCGAGGCCATGCTGGCGGCCGACGGCTACCTGCCCCCACCGCCCGAGCTGGCCGACTACGTCTTCGACTTCTACACCTGGCGCCACGCGCCGACATCGCCCCATCCCGCCGATAACGGCTCGCGAACCGATCAACCCGTTTCCAATCCGCAATCCGAAATTCGACATCCGACATCCGACATCCTCCTCCTCACCCACGCCGACACCGACCTCCTGGCGCTCCACCACGCCCTGGCCGACCTGCCGCCCGACTTCCCGGCGGTCGGCGCCCACAGCCTGGGCCAGATCAAGAGCGCCGAACACATGGCCGCCTTCCTGGAAGAACACGGCGGCGCCCGGGTGATCGTCGTTCGCCTGCTGGGCGGTCTGGACAGCGTGCCGGGCCTGCGCGACCTGGTGGCCCGGGCCCACGCCGCCGGCCAGCACCTCATCCTGGTGAGCGGTACCGGCGCCCTGGACCCGGAGCTGGCGGCCGCCTCGACGGTCCCGCCGGCCGTGGTCCACGAGGTCATGGCCTACCTCCAGGCCGGCGGACGGACCAACCTGGCCCAGATGCTCCGCTTCCTGGCCGACCACCTGCTCATGACCGGCTTCGGCTACGGGCCGCCCGTCGAACACCCCCGACACGGCATCTACCATCCCGACCTGCCCGAGGACGCCACCCTGGACGACTGGCTGGCCCGGCGGGACCCGGCCAAGCCCACCGTGGGCCTGCTCTTCTACCGCGCCCACTGGATGAGCGGCAACCTGGCCTTCGTGGATGCCCTGGTGCGGGAGATCGAAGCGCGAGGCGCCAACGCCCTGCCCGTTTTCACCGCCTCCCTGCGCGAGCGCGCCGGCGAGCAGGCGGCCGCCTTCGCCCTCTTCCTGGACCCGGAGGACGGCCGCCCCCTGGTGGACGTGATCATCTCCACCCTGGCCTTCGCCGTGGGCGACGGCTCCACGGAGGGGGGAGAGCCGGCTGCCCCCACGGTGGGCGACGTGCCCGTGCTCCAGGCCGTGCCCGGCAACGTCCCCCGATGGCAGTGGGAAGTCGCCCCACGGGGGCTCAACCCTCTGGACACGGCCATGCACGTGGCCCTGCCCGAATTCGACGGCCGGCTCATCACCGTGCCCGTCTCCTTCAAGGAGCGGCAGAACAGCACCTTCGAGGTGATCCGCTACGTCCCCCTGCCCGACCGCGTGGCCCGCGTCGTGGGGCTGGCCCTGCGGCTGGCCGCGTTGCGCCGCACGCCCAACGCCCAGAAGCGGGTGGCCTTCGTGCTCACCAACTCTTCCAACAAGTCGGAGAAGGTGGGCAACGCCGTGGGGCTGGACGCCCCCGCCTCCCTGGTGCGCCTCTTCGCGGCCATGCGCGCGGCCGGCTACCGCGTCGAAGGGGCGCCCGAGGATGGGGACGCCCTCATCCACACCCTGCTGGAGCGCGGCTCCTACGACCACACCTTCCTCACCGAGGAGCAACTCGCTCGCGCCCACATCCGCGTGCCCGTGGCCACCTACCGCCGCTGGTTCGACGAGTTGCCCGAGGCGGCCCGCCGGCGCATGGTGGAGCAGTGGGGGGAGCCGCCCGGCGAGGCCTACATCTACAACGGCCACATCTGTATGCCCCGCCCTGGAGCTGGGCCACGTCATCGTCCTGCTCCAGCCCCCGCGTGGCTACGACATGGACCCCGACGCCATCTACCACCAGCCCGACCTGCCGCCGCCCCACTTCTACTACGCCCTCTACCGCTGGCTCGACGAGGTGTGGGGCGCGGACGCCATCGTCCACGTGGGCAAACACGGCACGCTGGAGTGGCTGCCCGGCAAGGGCGTGGGCCTCTCGGCCGAGTGCTATCCCGACATCTTCCTGGCCGACCTGCCCCTCGTCTACCCCTTCATCCTCAACGACCCCGGCGAGGGCACCCAGGCCAAGCGCCGCGCCCACGCGGCCATCGTGGACCACCTGACGCCCCCCATGACCACGGCCGGCGTCTACGGCGAGCTGGCCCAGCTCATGCAGCTCGTGGACGAGTACTACCAGGTGGAGCAGCTCGACCCGGCCAAGCTGCCCCTCCTCCAGCAGCAGATCTGGGACCTGATCAAGCGGGCGCGGCTGGACGCCGACCTGCGAACCATCCTGCGCCGCGATCACGGCGATCACGTTCACGAGTGGGACGAGGAGATGACGCCCGAGGGCACCCCCGTCACCCTGGCCGAGATGCGGGGCCGCGAGGTGGCCCACCTCATCGAGGACATTGACGCCTACCTGTGCGAGCTCAACGCCGCCCAGATCCGCGGCGGGCTCCACGTGCTGGGCCGCGTGCCCCAGGGGGACGATCTGGTGGATACCCTCCTCGCCCTCACCCGGCTGCCCAACCTGGACGTGCCCAGCCTGCGGGCCAGCGTGGCCGCTTGCTTCGGCCTGAACCTGGACGAGCTGTTGGCCGAGCCGGGACGGCGGTTGGGGACCTCTCCCCAACCCCCCGGTGGCCGGAAGGCCGGGGTGGGGGAGGTCATCC
>JAUZRY010000078.1 GCA_030949995.1 Ardenticatenia bacterium | reverse complement strand
TAACAATGTAATGTAAAAATGTCGTCCTGTCCAAGCAGAGGCAGCCTCAGGGGATGAAATTTCCGCCGCGCGCCGGTAGTACTGAACGGCTTGCTGGTACTCTCCCAAGGCCTCGTAGACGTAACCGGCATTCCGAGCACGTCCACGTTCTGGGGTCAATGGTCATGGCCTCTCCCACCACGTCCAGCGCCCGGTTCAAGCGGCCCGAATCGGCATACGTTTCGGCGAGGAAGGCGTAGTCGCGCATACGCAGGATCAAGCTATGGCCCGAGTGCCTGCTCCACGGCTTCCCTGTACCGGCCGTTCCAGTCGAGCACCATGGCGTACACGGCCACGACCTCCGGGTTCCTCAAATAACGCCACGCCCGCTCGAAGCGCAACCAGGGCTTCCTCTCTTCCCGGTCAGAGAGGGCGAGCAGTTTAGCCCACCGGGCACAGGCCACAGCGTTGTTCGGGGTCGGCGGCCACGGCTCTGGCACGCTTGAGGTCATGGTCATGTTCCCAGCCTGAAGGGCAGCACTCCGCTTTCACAAATATTGCTGAGGAGAGCCTGCTACCGCTTCTGTTGTCTCCCGGCTGTCAAAGGGAAAGAGATGGGGATACCACTCCCGGAGGTACACCAGGCCGGTGGACGCATACGCCAAGATCATCAGCAACCAGATGAGGCGCCGGCGGCGACGCTGTGGTCGCTCGTGAGTGGGCAAGTACAATGGGTGCTGCCCTCCCTCCACGCTTGTCCGAGCCCGAACCGTTCGCCCTCGTGGCAGTCACAATTGGCAATGGGGAACGAAGGGCCATGCGCCCAGGAGGCGTGTCGCTGCCCAACAAAGTTGGGCCTTCATGACTGTGTGTGCCTCAGCCGTTCCCCCTATGTAGTGCTTCTTGAAATTTCTGCATCATCCTGCACACCCGTACCCGACCACAGTGAGGCGATGAGGTCAGCGGAGCCCATGGGGGCACAGAAGCGCCCCACGCAGGCAATTGCACGGCGTATTAGCGGGATCGGCGGCAGAGCTGGGGTCCAGCTCATAGCCGATCTCAGGGTCGTCGAGGAATGCGTCCCTCGTCGTCCGGGTTGTAGACCTGAGAGGTGATGTGGCAGAGCCCCACCGCTGAGCACTTTTGCACCTGTGGGCAACCCTGGGGATCCGCAACAATTGCTTAAGTCGTAGTTGTCCCCAGATAGACTCCTGAAGCACCCTGTACGTGGGGGAGTTGGGCCGCATGTCGTAAAGGGCGACTTTGATGTTGCCTGCGCACGTAAATGACCAGTCCACTTGGTGCTGGTGGATGCCACGCCTTGGCCACGCCGGCAAACATGCGGCTGTGGCTCCACCGACCAAATCCCTCCTCGAAGAATGCACCAGACCCGGATGAGTTCCCGGAAAATCCTCGCCCATCCGGTGAGTCACTAGCGGCTTGAGGACAACCCCCTTCATCGAAGCCGATGGGCAAAGGCAGCATCGGTCCTGAAAGCACACATCATTTCTTTCTCCTTCCCGTCCCTCAGGTTGTGGCGTGTTTGTTGTTTTCTCAGCCGGGGCCTTCAAGATGCTTGGCGGACACCCGCCGCTGGTCCCGTCGAGGGGGACACTCCTCAACTCTGCCAGTGGAGAGTGAGCTTTCCGGAGCCTCCACCTCAGGGTGCTCTTATGGGGCCAAGAATATGCCATAACGCCTCTGTGGTCAAGTGCTTTCGACTTGGCGATCACCGGCAAGTAGGGTTGATGGGACGGTGCTAGTGGCCACTGGAGTTTAAGATAGCCCGTGCCTGACGAGCCGAGCCAGGCGAAGCAGGTGACACGGCGCTAAGGCAGCCCAGCGTTAAGCGGTGCCCACGCCTGACCTCCATCAGGATTAGGAGGAGAGAGAGGGATCTCCCTTCAGGCGAACTGGAGACGTTGGAGAGGAGGCTGCCGGGCGGTTGCAGTGAGAGCCGAAGAGAAATTCATTATAAACCCCACGGATACCAGAAGCTGTACGCATATCATTTCAAGCCATCCTCACCGTCACAGGTGTGCTCCTGTTGGGCCAACGGCGAGTTGAACTCGCACAGTAGCGCGGCTCTGGGCTTTCCTGCTTGCCAAGGTGCTCACGACGGGCTCACCGGGGGATCTTGTCCACAGCGTTCCAGAAGGAGGGCTCGTGGCGGAAGAGGAGGGCATGTGGGGGAATTTGGGTCGCCAGTTGCACGCAGCGGTGCAGCAGGGGCGCGCTTCGACTGGGATCGGCGCAGACCACCGGCGCGTTGGCCACCAGTTCGGCCACGGCCCGAGCTGGCGAGAGGGGCACAACGGCCACACGGTCACTCTGCACGAGGCGGAACAGACTGGCCACCCGAGCCGATGTGGGACGGAAGGCCCACTGACCAGCAGAGGAGACGAAGGGCGTTGCGTACGCTCTCCACCCGTTTTCCTGCGGGCAAATGACCACCAGATCATCGCTGAGCACGGTGTCGTCGGCCCCGGCGAAGCGAGCAACAGTAGTCTTGCCGCTCCCTGAGGGGCCGAAGAAGAGATGAGCTCTCCCGTGCCGCACCACGCCAGCCGCATGGATGAGCAGCCCACCTGTCTCAAAGGTCACTAGGGCACACGAGGCGCGCAGGAAGTGCTCCACGTGGGCCACAGCGTAGGGCGTGTTGAGGACAAGACGGCCCACGCCTCCTGCAGCATCCACCCATCCCTGAGTCCCGGGCCCGTTCAGGTGAAGCCGGCCATGCTCGAAGCGCAAGGCCGGCTCCACGGGAGCGCCAACGGCCAGGGGAGAGGTGAGCACAACCTCAGCAACCAAGTGAGGCGGTTGATCGTCGGGTGGCACGAGGAAGGGACGATACAGGTGGGCCAATCGTTCCATCAACGCCGAATCGGGGCAGTACAGCCGGAAGCGCAGCCCTGCGATGCCCACGAGGAGCTCATCCGACGTGAAGTTGCTCATTCTTGGCGCTCCTCCTGCTCCCGTGGGCGGAGGCGATACCACAGGTAAAGCGCGAGCCACACCGCATCGGCCACTAAGACGGCACCCACCACGCGCACGAGAAGCGAGCTGCCCTCGGCGCGCACGCTGATGCGCCCCACGCGCGCGCGTGTGCCGTCGTTTTCCACCTCTTCCAGCTCGTAGAAATAGGTGCGCCCAGGTTGCACAGTGGTGTCGGTGTAGACATACGAGCCGCCGGTCAGCGGGGAAGTGCTCGCGGGAATCAATTGCTCGTTTATCCGCTGGGTGAAGGGACCATCAGGGGCATTGCCGCGGTAGAGGTTGAAGCCGGCCGTGTTGACCTCGCTGGCCGTCTTCCAGCGGATGATCGCCACCGGCTTCATCCCCGCAGGGGCCACTCCCAAGACCAGTGCCAAACCCACAAGTACCAAGCCAGCACAAAACAGAAGGCCCACGAGGAGGGCTACACGTCTTCTCTGAGTGCTCATACCCTGCCCTCTCATTCCTGTCCGGATACCACGCCCCATCGCCTGCCCGGAGTCCCTGTTTTCATCCGAGGTGCACCCGTAAGTGTACTCGGGGTGGGCAAGAATGACAAGGGTTCGGGGAGGATCAGGGTTTCAGGGGCTCATGAGGAGAGGCGCCCTGTGCCGGCGGGGTGCGGACCGGCACAGGGCCGTGAACGGTGAGGACGGCGGTTGGTGGGAGAGGCATCACATCCGACCCGAGAGATAGGGGGGATATCGCGTCACCGTATGCTGTTGTGGTATGTTCTGCCTTGATGGCCCAAGGAGACGAGGCAGGAAAAAGTAATCACATCCAATGTAACCGGCCACTTTCCAGGCGAAGACCAATAAAAGGGCCAATGGCAAGAGCAACACATTGGCTCCTCCTACGCCTACCATCATGGCGTTCCAACTCATGAACGCGGCCAACAGGCTTGTCACGCCAACCAACACCCCTGCGATGAGCCCGATGCCCACCACAATTTCGGCCACCACGACCAAACGGGCGAGCCACACATACGCATCTGTGTGAAGCACGTAACTGATGGCATCGCGGTACCACCCGAAGGCGATAAATGGCCCCTCTGCACTGCTGGTGGCCAGCGCCCGCTCCAACAGCCGCTCCAACGCCACTCCCTGTTCCAGCCATCCGGGCGTCCACTTCTGCAGGCCGGCTTCCAGCCACTTCCAACCCACGTAGAGCCGTAGAACGAGCCAGAGCCACCCACTGCGCACATCGGAAAAGAGAAAAGTCAAAAATGGGGGATCGTGGACCGGCCAGGGAGACGCCATTGGTTTTACCATACCCCCACCGCGCTTCAAGCGTTCCAGACTCCTGAGCCATTCACCTGAACAAACTTCAACTTCACCATACCAGTGCCCGGCAGAGAGTGTTAGTGCAATTTGTCAGGTGTGGCATGTACATTTGTCACATGCTGTGTCGGGTAACTCGGCCGTCCGATTCTTGTCCAAGAGGCAGACCCGAGTACCCTACAGAACAAGTGCACACAATGGAACACTCTGGGAGTGATACAATGGCCGAACACCGTTCTGACCACGTTGGCATGTCGTATGAGGAGCTGGTGGAGATGGTGGATGAGTTCCTCGGTGAGCTGGCACAGCTCCTCGACGAGGAGGACGAAGTGGACATCGAGACGCTACTGCGTTTTGTGGCCGCCATGATATACGAGAACAACGTGCGCCTGCGGGAGAATTTGAAATAGTCCCCCTCACGTGGAGAAGCCACGGGGAGATTCTGCGGCTCATGGAGCCTGAGGAGACCGTGGGCGGCCTGCGGTGGCTTGTCCGTGAGATGAAGGGCGATATACCCTCGTCAACGCAGCGAGCACGCGCTACCGGAGAGCTTATTACCCCACCGTTGCTGAAGGTCGCAGGCGCTCGCCTCCCCAGAGCATCACTGCCACCACGCTGCCCAAAGCACCGATGAGGCGTACCTGGTGCCCGGGATCGTATCGGGCCCGTACGACTGCGTACCATGCCGCCCGGGCCGGCCGAGGGGGAACCGTGAGCACTCGGAGTGACTCCACCTCCACGGTGACGGTCATCCGTTGGCCGCCGGACAGCGTGATCGCTCGAGTTCCGCTGGCGCCGAAGTAAAGCGGCGCGCTCTCCCCCAACGTGACCATGCCGCCGTACCAGCGCGGAACGAGCGTCCACCCTCCTTGGCGATGGGGCTCGCGTGTGCTGATCTCCACCGGTGTGCCGTTGACAGTGAGGGCCATGCGCAGCTCGCGGCCCGGACCGGCCGGAGCCGGTGGCACGACAAACCCCGAGAACTGCACGCTGAGGGGCACCACTTCCCCGATCTGGGCCACTTGTCCCGGCGCGAGGAAGAGATCGCCTTGCCATCCCGCCGTCTGCGTCCATCCCCAGCCGACTAACCAGATGAGCCCGCCGGCCCTCACAAGGGCGCCTCTCCACTCACGCCAATGCCTCGGCCGGCCGCTGGCCAAGAGGCGGTCAAGCAGCCAGATGCCCAATCCGGCGCCGGCCGCGTTGTACCAGAAGGCGTGGCGCACGTCGAGGAGCCCGAGCGCACTGGCAGTCGGGTGACGAGCCCGCACGCTCTGGAACTCGGCCAACGCAGTGGTGTCGCCGTCTGGCCGCTGGGGCCACAGGTGGGCTGCGCTCCCACCCAGCACTAAGAGCCAGAGACAGGCCCACGGGAAGAGCCACCACGCGCGTGTGACCGTGAAATACCCCCGCGGCCTGGCGGGCAGCGTGTATCTACCCTGAACCACGTGAGTGTCCCCTCCTCGTTTCGTGCGTTTTACTTTTCCTGGGGAGTGATTATACTTTACCCTATCAACAGCGCGAAACGCTCTCGCGTCGTGTTCCCGACAGGACATCGGCCCTCTTGCGATATCTGGCCCGCCGACCCCATTACCACAAGTTGTCGAGCCATGGTCACCATTGAACAACTGATCGAAGTTGTTGGCCCCTCCTTGAGCGAGGACGATCGCAAGACCATCCTCCGGGCGTATGAGGTCGCAGCCAGGGCCCACGCACACCAGCGCCGCAAGACAGGGGAGCCCTACATCACTCATTGCTTGGAGACCGCTATGATCGTCACGGAGCTGTGCAAGGACCCCCCTGTGATCACGGCCGCCTTGCTCCACGACACCGTGGAGGACACTGACTTGGAGCTGGAGGACATCCGCCGGGAGTTCGGCGACGAGGTGGCCCGCCTGGTGGACGGTGTCACTAAGCTCGGGAAGATCAACCAGTACACCGGCCACCGCCGACGTGAGTTGGACACCCGGCAGGCCGAGAACCTGCGCAAGATGTTCCTCGCCCTCGCCCAAGACGTGCGCGTGGTCTTCATCAAGCTCTCCGACCGCATACATAACATGCGTACTCTTCACGCTCTGCCTCCGAAGAAGCAGCTTCGTATCGCCCGTGAGACTATGGAAATCTTCGCCCCATTGGCCAACCGGCTGGGCATTTGGCAATTCAAAGCCGAGCTCGAGGACTTGGCTTTCCGGTATTTGGAACCTGATATGTACACCATGCTGGTCAACCGGTTGGCCGAACGGCGTGAGGAGCGGGAGCGTTACATCCAGAACGTTATTCAACAGCTCCACACGGCCCTCAACGAAGCGGGCATCCGGGCCAAAATCAAGGGGCGGCCCAAACACCTCTACAGCATCTACAGGAAAATGCTCCGCAAGAATCGCCCCTTCGAGCAGATTTATGACATTCACGGCGTGCGCGTGCTGGTGAATGAAGTCCAAGAGTGTTACACGGCTTTGGGAATCGTCCACAACCTCTGGAAACCCATTCCCGGCGAGTTTGACGATTACATTGCTACGCCCAAGGAGAACCAATACCAGTCCCTCCACACCGCCGTTGTGGGGCCTGAGGGCAAGCCCCTCGAGGTCCAAATCCGCACCTACGAGATGGACCGCAAGGCCGAGCTGGGCGTGGCAGCCCACTGGCGTTACAAGGAAGAGTTGCGATACCGGGACACGTTCTTGGAAGAGCGCATTCGCTGGCTCCGCTCCCTTATCGAGTGGGGCCGGGAAATGGCCGACGCCCAGGAGTTCGTGGAATCCGTGAAGTCGGACGTGCTGCCAGAACGGGTGTTGGTCTTCACCCCAAAGGGAGACATCAAGGAATTGCCGGCCGGCGCCACGCCCATTGACTTCGCCTATGCAATCCACACTGAAGTGGGCCACCGGTGCCAAGGGGCCAGAGTCAACGGCACAATGGTGCCCCTGAACTACAAGTTGCAGAACGGCGATCGGGTGGAGATCATCACCGGCAACCGCGGGGGACCGAGCCGGGATTGGCTCAACGAACACCTGGGCTACGTGAAAACGCAGCGGGCCCGCAGCAAAATTCGCCAGTGGTTCCGCAGGCAGGATAGGTCGATGAACATTCAACAGGGTCGTAAGTCCCTGGAACACGAGTTGAAGAGGCTAGGGCTCAGCCAGATTCCCTTTGAAAAGCTGGCCCGCATGAACAACTACGAGAATGTGGAAGATTTCCTGGCGGCCATTGGCACCGGGGACTTGAACGCCGAATCGGTGGCCGTGCGCGTCTTGGATGAGCAGCGGCGGAAGGAGCTGGTACAGGAGCAGGTCGAGTTCGAGCTGCCACCCTCTGACCAATCCGAGCAGAAGGTCCACATTTACGTCCAAGGAGTGGGCAACGTCAGAAAACGGCTGGCCAAGTGTTGTAACCCCATACCCGGGGATGAAATTATCGGATACGTGACCAAGAACCACTGGATTACTGTACACAGGCGTGATTGCCAGAACATTCTGAGGAAAATGGCGTCGGACCGAATTGTCGAGCTCAGTTGGGGCAAAGAGGAGGGAGACGTCTTCCCCGTGCGCATTGTGGTCCGGGCCTTCGACCGTGGCGGCCTGCTGCGTGACATCGCCGATATCGTGGCCCGCGAGAATGTGAACATGCGCTCGGCCCACGCGACCACGAACAAGAAGAACCACAGTGCGATCATTACGGCCACGTTAGAGGTGAAGGACGGTGCTCAACTGGCCCGCATTCTCGCCCGAATCGAACAGTTGTCCAATGTGCAGTGCGCGTATCGCGAGGTCAACTGAGCGCACCTCTCGGGGGCGTGTGAGCCTCACGGGCGGCATAGTGTGAGGGGAGGGCACACGGTGTGGAGGGAGTGGCTCGTGCGGGTGGTGGTTGGTCTCCTCATTCTGGTTGTGAGCGTATTGGTGGCGGCAGCCCTTCGCCCGGTGCCCCGTGACCCGCCGGTGTCGCCGGAGGCGTATGGCACCGGCACCGGCCGTGAACTCACCTCGCCCAGCGGGGAGAGCGCCGGGCGCGTGGGCACGGTCCTCACGGTGGAGCCTGGCCAGACGATCCAGGAGGTGGTCGACCGGGCCCAACCTGGCGACGTGGTCGAAGTGCCCTACGGCGTCTACAATGAGCAAGTGGTGGTCACCGTGAACAACATGACCCTGCGCGGGGTGCCCAATTTCCAGGGGGAGTGGCCCATCTTGGACGGCCAGAACACCCTCACAGACGGCGTGGTCGTGTCCGCTGACGGCTTCGAGATGGCCTTTTTCCGCGTGCGCAACTACACGGAGAACGGCGTGATCGCGGAACGGGTTCGGGGTGTCTACTTGCACGACCTGATCGCCGAGAGGACCGGTGCCTATGGCGTCTATCCCGTGCACTGCAGTGATGCGCTCATCGAGCGTGTGGTGGGCCACAGGCATCAACGACGCGGGCATCTACGCCGGCCAGTGCGAAAACGTGATCATCCGGGAGAGCGAAGCCTACGGCAACGTCATTGGCATCGAAGTGGAGAACACCAACGGCTTCGAGATCTACAACAACCGGGCATACGACAACGCCTTGGGCATCTTTGTGGACTTGTTGCCCCAGTTGGAGGCCAAAGTTTCCCTGCGGGGCAAGGTCTACGATAACGTGTCGGAGAACAACAATGGCGAGAATTTTGCCCCGCCGGGCGAACTGGCCGCCCAAGTGCCCTCCGGGTTGGGCCTCTTCATCCTCGCCGCCGACCAGAACGAGGTCTACAACAATGTGATCCGGGGTAACAAGACGGCAGGTATCGCTCTCTTCAACCTGCGTATCGCCTTCGAAGAGGACGAGATCGACGTGGGCCCCAACCCCGAAGATAATTGGATTCACGACAACCAGTTGGAGAACAACGGCTTTGACCCTGATCCAAGTGTGCGGGAGCTAGGCATTCCCGGCGCCGATATTCTGTGGGACGGCTCGGGAGCCAACAACCGGTTCGACCAGCCCGGAGCCAAGTCGTTTCCGCCCGTCTTGCCCTCCAGCCGCTGGCCTACGCCTTTCTACCGCCTGTACTGGAACGTGTTGAACACCCTGATCGGGCTGCTCTCGTAGCGTTGTGGGCACTCGGGTGCTCCGTGCTCTTCACAATCGCTCTTCTGGCCCTTTTCAGGTATAATACTCCCGCATGTGACCCTGTTGGAACACGACGTGGCAATCCCGGAGCACGGAGTGAACCGGTCCTGGTCTGATGTGCAACTGATCGTGGTGCTCACCGAGGTGGCCGTCATCGTGTTGGGCCTGTTAGTGGCCGGGTTCGGCACTGTGGTGTGGCTAGAGGGAACACGGCCGTCGGAAATCGTGCTGGAGGGAACCAAGTCTCCGTTGCCGAACACGCCCTTGCCCACGAGGCCTCCGCTCCTGAGGGGCGAGGAGGCCGACCGGCAGGCGACGCCATTCCGTCCCTCAACAGCCACGCCGCCACAGCCGACGGCCACGATGATCACCTCCCCTTCGCCCACCTCGGCGCCATCAACAACCCCCACGGCTACCACGCCCACGCCTTCGCCCCCGACCGAGACACCGGCGGACGGGAGCGAGGTCACGGGGGAGCCGGAGAGCACCGCCACGCCGACGTTCACGCCACGGGCAACGCCAGAACAGGACGCCCTGCCGACGCCTTCGCCGACGCCGACGATGTCCCCCACGCCTGAAGCCTACCCGGCCCCGGCCGCGACCACGGCGCCCACCAACACCCCTGTGGCCTATCCGGGGCCGGACAACAGCGTGCCCACGCCCACGCCGGCGGCCTATCCGTAAAAGGCACGTGGCCGGCGATGTGTTCGCCAACACTGCTGGAGGAGTGCGCTCAGATGCTTGTTGACGTGGGAGTGGCGAAGACCCGCAAGTATGCCAGCCGGGAAAGTGGCGACACGCTGGAGATGGTTGAGCGCCCCCACGGGGGCATTTCTTTCGTGCTGGCCGACGGACAGCGGTCCGGCCGGGCGGCCAAGCTCATTTCCAACATCGCCGCCCGCAAGGCCGTCGCCCTGTTGGCCGAAGGGGCACGCGACGGCGTGGCCGCCAGGGCGGCTCACGACTATCTGTTCTCCGTGCGCCGCGGCCAAGTGCGGGCCGATTTGCAGATCCTGAGCGTGGACCTGCAGACGCGCACGCTGGTCATCTCCCGCAACACAGAGTGCCCGGCCCTTCTCATTGACGGCACGACCCTCCAGTGGCTCGATGCCCCGGCACATCCCATCGGGATCTACCGCCAGACGAAGCCCGTGATCGTTGAGTACCCCCTAAAGGTGAACTTGGGGGCCATCATCTTCACCGATGGCCTGACCAAGGCCGGGGTGCGCAAGGGGACGCCTATCGATCTGTACGCCGAAGTCCAAGCGCTGATGCTTGGCGGGAAGAGGGTGACCTCGGCCCGGGCGCTAGCCGATGCCCTGTTGGCGCGGGCCATTCACCTGGAGGGAGGATTGGCCCGGGATGACATGAGCGTCGTGGCCCTGCTCCTCCGGCCACACGTGGAGCGACAGG
>JAUZRY010000079.1 GCA_030949995.1 Ardenticatenia bacterium | reverse complement strand
GCGTAGCCCAGTTGGCGTTCGTCTTCGATGATCAGGACACGCTGGGCCACTTCATCACCTCCCTCTTTGTACCTCCCCTGAATGAACCACCCCTGCGAACAGGACGCCAGGCTGGCGTTCCGCTTCCACCTCGTGTCTCCTTTTCCCGCCTAAACGTCAAAAGGGGCCGGTGGTGCCCGGCCCCCCTCTTAGCCTCGGAGAACAGGAACGTGGCGGTTACGACGTGGTGATCTGCCCAGTTGTCAACGGCGTCCCATCGTAGGGGCACGTTGTCCACTCAGGGGCCATCGGCCGGTTGCACGTCGGGCACGTGCGCCCGCCGGTCACGGCCGTGTTGGCCGGTGGTGCGCCGAAGGGCGCGTTGCTGCCGGACGTGGGATTCACTTGGCGCACCAGCCAGATGATAGCCAAGCCGAGCAAGATCAGCAAGCCCAGGCTGAAAATCAGGCCGAAGAACCAGCCGAACAGGCCCATACCGCCTCCCATCATACCCCATCCGCCCATCATGGTATCACCTCCTCTGTTTGGCACTGATGTTTCGCGTTGTTCTCGGCAACCTCTCTCCGGGTTGCCGCCTTCTTCGCTTCCGCTTTGTTCATCTTGAGTCTACCAAGGAGTTGTGGAACCAATGTGTGGAAATTGTGAAGAAGTTGTGAAGGCCACGTGCGGGATGAGACAGAGTGTCTGATGGACGCGAACTTTCCACGAGCCTTCTTTCACGGGCAAAAATGTGGTATAATGCGAACACAACAGAGCCAGCAGCCATTGGGGTGCTCATGGCGCAAGGTGCTTGCGGGCGAGAGCGGAAACTCGTTCACATCTTCTCGTTGGCGGGCGGAGGTGTGAAAATGAGCCGGCTACCACACCTGCAGATGGGGGCAGCGCTCTGCCGAGGACAAGAACGGATTGGTCCTATGCAATTCGGCTTTGGCAGGGGATTTCATAATTGGCTCTCAGAGCTTGGCGGTGATGCACGAGCACCGGTTTGCCGTTGACGCCATGCTCGGCCGGTTGGCCACGTGGTTGCGCCTGCTCGGTTACGACGCCTTCTACGAACCCCACATTGATGACCGGGTGCTCATCGAGCGAGCCCAAGCCGAAGGGCGCACCATCCTGACACGGGACGTACAGCTCACCAAACGGCGCGGCGTGCGAGCCCTGCTGATCACCAGCGACAGCGTGTGGGAGCAGTTGCGCCAGGTGGTGCGGGCCTTCTCCTTGGCCCACAGGCCCCGTGGTCGCCGGTGTCCTCGGTGCAACCTCGTCCTAGTGCCGCTGACACGTGAGGCGGCCGTGGACCGTGTGCCGGCCTACGTCTGGCAGACTCAGGAGACGTTCCACGAGTGCCCCGGCTGCCAGCGTGTCTTCTGGCGGGGCACGCATATCGCCGACATGGAAGCCCGGTTGGCCAAAGTCTTCGACGAGTGATCGGAGGTGAAATCCCATGCGCATTGCTGTGGGCAGTGACGAACGAACCCCCCTGACCGACATGGTGATCGAGGAACTGCGCCAGCGGGGTCACGAGCTCATCCTCTTTGGCCCGCTGGCCGAAGATGACCCCGAGACCGATTGGCCCCTGACTAGCCGCAAGGTGGCCGAGGCTGTGGCCTCCGGCCACGCCGACGAGGGGATCGTCTTCTGTTGGACCGGCACAGGGGCCTCCATCGCAGCCAACAAGGTGCCCGGCGTGCGCGCAGCCCTCTGCCATGACGCTGAAACTGCCCGGGGCGCGCGCATCTGGAACCACGCCAACGTGTTGGCCCTCAGCCTACGCCTCACGTCCGAGGCCGTGGCCAAGGAAATCCTGGACGCCTGGTTCCAAACCCCCTTTTCCGATGACGAGTGGAACCTTACCCAGATTGAGCGCATTCGCCAGATGGAAGCCCACTACGCTGCCACGAGAACGCCGGAGGCTTAGGGGGAGACCACGATGAAGCTCTACAACTCCCTCACAGGACGTAAGGAGCCCTTCCACACCTTTGGCCCCACAGTGACTCTGTACGTCTGCGGCATCACGCCTTACGACACCACTCACCTTGGCCATGCGTTCACGTATGTCACCTTCGACGTGCTCGTGCGCTTCTTGGAATCCCGCGGGCACACCGTGCGTTATGTCCAAAACGTCACCGACATTGATGACGACATCCTGCGCAAGGCCCGCGAGGTGGGCAAGGCGTGGGACGACTTGGGCCGCGAGCAGACTGAGGCCTTCGTGCGCGACATGAGCGCGCTCAACGTGCGCCCGCCCGACTTCTATCCCCGTGCCACTTGGGTGATTCCTTACATTATAAAGATCACCCAAATCCTGCTGGAGCGGGGCTTCGCCTACGAGCGTGCGGGCAACGTCTACTACCGGGTTCACGCCGATCCAGCCTTCGGCCAACTGAGCAAACTTGACTACGGCGACATGCTGCGCATCGCCAACGAGCGGGGCAACAACCCGAACGATCCCCACAAAGATGACCCCCTCGACTTCGTCCTCTGGCAGGCCGCTCAGCCAGGGGAGCCCACGTGGGAGAGCCCCTGGGGCCCCGGGCGGCCGGGATGGCACATCGAGTGCTCCGCCATGGGGCTCAAGTATTTGGGCGCCACCATCGACATCCACGGGGGTGGTGGCGATCTTCTCTTTCCCCACCACGAGTGCGAAATCGCCCAGAGCGAGAAGTTCACCGGACAACGCCCCTTCGTGCGCTGGTGGGTGCACATCGCCATGGTGCGCAAGGACGGCGAGAAGATGTCCAAGTCCTTGGGCAACCTCGTGTTGGTGCGTGACCTCCTCAACGCCGGCTTTTCGCCCGACGCCATTCGCCTCAACCTGTTACGCCATCACTACCGCCATCCGTGGGAGTGGGACGAGGAGGAGCAAGTTGAAGCCCAAGCTTGGGCCGACGAGTTGGCCGCTGCCCTCCGCGTTCAGGGTGGAGAGGAGACTCCCTTGGACCCTCATCCCTTCCGGCAGGCATTTGACGCCGCCCTGGCCGACGACTTGGACACGCCCCGCGCCCTCGCCCACCTGAGGCGCCTGGCTGCAGCCATTGCCAGGGCTGGCGAGGAGGGACGTGATGTGCGCCAAGCTCATCGCGCTCTGCGCGAGCTGGGACACAAGTTGGGGTTGTCCTTCGGCACCCCGCCTGTCGTGGGCGAAGAGTGGACCCGACTCTTGACCACAGGAGCACGGCACCGTGCCGGGATGCCATGAGCCGGTGGACGTACGCCTGCAACCGGCTGGGCGCACTCGCTCCCGTCCTGCTGTGGGCAGTGCTCCTCCTGGCAGCTTGCCGGCCGTGGGGAGAACCGGAGTCCAACACGGCCGGCCGGCCCCGCGTTCAGCGGGTGATCGACGGCGACACCATTGTGCTCGACACCGGCGAGACTGTGCGCCTCATTGGCGTGAACACCCCCGAAGCGGGACAGCCGTTCTACGAGGACGCCAAGCGCTTCACCGAATCGCTGACACTTGGCCGGCCCGTCCGCCTGGAAGGCGACGTGGTGCCTGTTGACCGGTACAACCGCGTGTTGGCCTACGTGTACTTGGAAGATGGCACCTTTGTGAACCTGGAAATTCTCCGCCAAGGTTACGGCCAGCTCTACATGATCCCGCCCAACGTGGCCTACGTGGACGAATTCCGCGCCGCCGAACGGGAAGCCCGGGAGAACAGGCGGGGGCTCTGGCGGATCAGCCAGGCCACGCTGCGCATTGTAGCACTCATGGCCGATGCGCCTGGCTCCGACAGGGCCAACCTGAACGGGGAATGGGTGGAGATCCAGAACGTGGGGAACCGCCCGGTGCGCCTCCGAGGATTCACGCTCAGCGACGCGAGCAACAAGGGGTTCACCTTCCCCGACATGGTGCTTGCCCCGGGCGAGCGGCTGCGCGTGTATACCGGCAGCGGCACGCCCTCCCCGGGAGCGCTCTACTGGGGCAGCCCATCGCCCATCTGGAACAACGACGGCGACACGGCCTACTTGCGCGCTCCTGACGGAAGCTTGGTGGACATGTACGCATACGGCGAATAGGGCCCGGCCTTTGACGAAAGGCCCATTTCCCGGCAAAATCTAATGTCTCTCTCACGACAGCCTAACACACCACATCGCACAATAAAAGGGGGAGCATCCGGCACTGTGCCGGCAGCGCCCGTGGAGAAGCGGACATGGCCGATGGCAACCGTCAACGCCGTGGACGCCACATGCCGTGGTTCTACTACTTGGCCAACTGGGTGTTGCGCCACGTGCTCTTCCCCCTCTTTCTGCGGGTGACGGTGCACGGGCTGGAGCACGTGCCGGCCGAGGGCCCTCTGATCGTGGTCATCAACCACCTTTCCCTGCTGGACCCGCCCCTGGTCGGCGCCTATTTTCCGCGCGACGTGGAGATGATGGCCAAGGCTGAACTCTTCCACCGGCCCGTCGTGGGGTGGATCGTGCGCCACTACGGTGCCTTTCCGGTGGCGCGCGGCGAGGCTGACTTGAGCGCCCTGAAACACGCCATGCGGGCCCTCAAACAGGGCCGTGTCATTCTCATGGCCCCGGAGGGCACGAGGAGCAAGACTCACCAACTTCAACAGGGCAAAGAGGGTGTCGCCCTCGTGGCCGCACGCACTGGGGCAGCCGTGTTGCCCGTGGCCCTCTTTGGCCACGAAGAGTGGTGGCGCCACTTGTTACGCTTGCGCCGCCCACAGGTGACCATGCGCATCGGCATGCCCATCCGCCTGGCCTCTGAGCGCCGGGCCGACCGGAGGACGCTTCAGGCCATGACCGAGCAGATCATGGTCGGGTTGGCCAACCTGTTGCCCCCGGCCTACCGGGGAGTGTACGCCGACCGGGTCACCTCGGCCGACGAACAGATCGCCTGATCCGAACCCCAAGCCGCGCCCTTAGTCTCAGGGGACAGTGAGATCACTCGCGGTTGCCGGAGGTGTGCTCCTCCGGCCTTCCGTTTTAAGGACATTCGGGGGGGCCGGTGCCCGGCAGCATTGAGGATCACGAGCTGCCGTAGTGTGCGGGAAGGCACCATCGTCTTCAATATTCAGGAGGTGCACACATGTGTGGCATCGTTGGATATGTGGGCCACAAAGAGGCTCTGTCCATTCTCATGGACAAGCTTCGCATGTTGACCTACCGGGGGTATGACTCGGCGGGCATCGCCGTCTCCAAGAACGGCCGCTTCTACCTTCGTAAGTGCAAGGGAAAGGTAAGCGACTTAGAAGCTATCGTGGACGCAGAGCGTGACTCAGGCACCATTGGCATTGGCCATACCCGGTGGGCCACCCACGGCCCCCCCTCCACCCGCAACGCCCATCCCCACGTTGACTGCTCCGGACAGATCGCCGTGGTCCAAAACGGCATCGTGGAAAATTTTTGGGAGCTCAAACAGGAGCTCATTGAGGCCGGACACACCTTCCAGTCGGACACGGACACTGAAGTGATCGCCCACCTCGTTGAAGAATATTACGACGACAACTTGACTACGGCCGTGGCCTTGGCCATGCAGCGCATGAAGGGTGCCATGGCCGTCCTCGTGATGCACCAGGGAGAGGACGACCGGCTGGTCGCCGCCAAGATGGACAGCCCACCCCTCATCATCGGCCTGGGGCGGGGGGAAAACCACGTGGCCAGCGACATCCCGGCTCTGCTCCACTATACCAACAAGATCTACGTGCTGGAAGATGGCGAAATCGCCACCATCACACGGGACAGCGTGATCATCTCCAACTACAAGGAGCCCAAAGCCCCTGACCGCCGCCTCTACGAGCGCAAGGTCATCGTGGTGGACTGGTCGCCCGAAGTGGCCCAGAAAGGGGGCTTTCCCCATTACATGCTGAAGGAAATCCACGAGCAACCCCAGACTGTGCTCGACACCCTGCGCGGCCGACTGCCTGAGCGCGCAGACGCGCCCATCGAGCTGGAGGAACTCAACGTCACGCCCGAGGAAATAGCGGCCGTTGAACGCATGACGTTTGTGGCCTGCGGCACGGCCTACCACGCCTGCCTGGTGGCCAAATACGCCTTCGAGCAGGCCCTGCGCATCCCGGTCACCGTGGACATCGGCTCCGAATACCGGTACCGCCAGCCCATCATCTGGGCCCAATGAATGGTTCGTGGCCATCAGCCAATCGGGAGAAACGGCCGACACGATTGCAAGCATGCGCGAGGGCAAGGAGCGGGGCGCGCGGGTGCTGGCAATTACAAACGTGGTGGGCAGTAGCGTGGCCCGCCTGGCCGACGGCGTGCTCTACACGCGCGCCGGCCCAGAAGTGGCCGTGGCCTCCACCAAGGCCTTTGTGGGCCAACTTGTGGGCATTTTCCTGCTCCTCCTCTATATGGCTCAATACCGGCGCCTTCCCAGGAAGACAACGCGCTCGTTGAAGGCGTTGCGGGCCGGCCTGTGGAAGTTACCCGACCAGATTAAACGCCTGCTTCGCGACGACGGCCGCACCAAAGCCATTGCTGAGGCCATAGCCGCCCATCCGTCCGCCTTCTTCATTGGCCGCAACCTGGACGAGCCCTTGGCCCGCGAAGGGGCCCTGAAGCTCAAGGAGATCTCCTACATCCACGCTGAGGGCTACCCGGCTGGCGAACTCAAACACGGCACGTTGGCCCTCCTCGACGAGGGCGTGCCCGTAGTGGCCCTGGCCACTCAAGGCCACGTGTACGACAAAATGGTCTCCAACGTGCAGGAGGTGCTGGCACGCGGGGCATGGGCCATTGGCGTGGTGCCCGAGGATGACCGGCGGCTCACGGAACTCCTGGGGCACTCCAACGTGCTCACCGTGCCCCGCAACCACGACTGGCTCCACACCGTGACCGCCGCCGTCCACGTGCAGCTCATCGCCTACTACGCCGCTGCTGCCTTGGGCCGAGACATCGACCAGCCTCGGAACTTGGCCAAAAGCGTAACCGTGGAGTAAAGGGGGACCCTTATGTGGCAGTGGTTTCGCCCCGGCATTGGGCTCAAACGCTGGCTGGGCTTGCTCTTTCTCGGGCTCTTGCTCATCGCCCTCGGTGTTGCCTATTGGCTGGCCGAGATCTACCGTACTGTGCCTGTGCCGACTGTCGCCTACTGGCTCACCCTCCAATTTGTCAACCAATGGGTGAGAGGGCTGCTCTTCGTCCTGGTCGGTGCTGGGGTGGCCTGGTGGGGTTGGCAGGGGCTCAGCCGGAGTGTAGTGCGCACCCTAGTGCCCGAGCGAGCTGATGAGCCTGTTGGCCTCGCCCAGATCATGTATGAACGCCGACAGGCCGAGCGGGGCCGCAAGGTCATCGTCATCGGCGGGGGAACAGGACTCATTCCCGTCGTGCGCGCCCTGATCCTGATCGATGAGCCGATCCAGGTTACGGTCGTCCTCTCGGCCGCGGAACAGGGGCATCTGGTTTCCCTGCTGCGCGACGAGCTCGGCCTGACAAGCCGGCAGGTCATCTTTCCCGTCGGAGAACATGCCAGCTTGTGGGCCGAACTGGCCGACGGCCGGCTGGTAGAAGGGGCAACGGCCATCGAGAGGCTGGAAAACGGCGTGCCCATCCGCAACCTCTTCTTCTCCCGCCACATTCGCCGCATCCGCGTGTGGGAGAACGTGGAGGGCGAACCGGATGCAGCCCTGCTGCGCAACTACCCGCCCGACGTCAACCCCGACGCCATCCACGCCATCCGAGAGGCCGAAGCTCTCATTGTGGCCCCTGGCCGCCTCTACACCGACGTGTTGCCCACCCTCATCCTTCCAGAGATTCGCACTGCCATTCGCATGAGCGAATCCCGGCGCATTTTCGTCTGCAATATTATGACGGAACCCTACAAGACGGATAACTTCACTGTAGCCGATCACTTGAGAGTGATCCGCCAACTTGCCGGTCTGGAGATGGACTACGTGCTCGTCAACGACGCTCCCATCAGCCACAACGTGATGGAAAAATATCGCCTAGAGGGGGCACAGCCCGTGCGCTTGTCCCAGGAGCGGGGCGAAGCTGTCAGCCGGCTCATCTTTGCCGACACCGGTGAGACCACCACCCTTGTCGAAGGAGCCGTCGTGGTCAGCGCGCCGCTCATCACCGAGGAGCCTCAGCTCATCCCCTATCGAGCTAACGGTGAAATCCGCATGCGCGAGCTGGCCATCGCCAGGCACGATCCCCACCGACTGGCCCCTCTCCTCGCGCGCATCCTGCGGGACGAGCTGTGAGCCCCTCACCAGAAGCTCCAGGAGGACTTGGACACATGGCGCTCAAGATCGGCATTTCGGGCCTGCGTGGCACTGTGGACGCGCCCTCGCCCGCCCTGACTCCCGACGTGATTGTGGCCTACACGGCCGCCTTTGGCACATGGCTGCGCCGGAAAGCCCCCTCGCCGCTCGTGGCCGTGGGACGAGATGCCCGGTGCTCTTCTCCCATGATCGCTCGACTGGTGTGTGGCACCCTCCAAGCTCTGGGCCTTCGGGTGGCCGATCTAGGGCAGACCTTAACCCCCACAGTGCAGTTCTTCACGGCCAACGCACCTGAAGTGATGGGGGGCATTATGGTCACCGCCAGCCACAACCCTTTGACCTGGAACGGCCTTAAATTTCTTGATGCCCGAGGGCGCTTCCTCAGCGCTGACGTGTGGGCAACTTTGCGCCAGTTCGTGGAAGAGGCCAAATGGCCGTGGGTATCCCTTGCCGACGTAGCTGGCGTCGAAATGCAGGGCGAGGCCGCCTTCATCTCACACTTGGAGGCCGTACTGGCCACCGTGCTCGCCGACGCCATCCGTCGGGCCCGGCTTCGGGTGGCGCTCGACGCCTGCAACAGCAGCGCTGTGCGTTGGATCGAGCTCTTCAAGGCCCTCGGGTGCGACGTAGTGGCCTGTCACACCGAACAGCACGGCTTCTTCGCCCGCCCTCCTGAGCCATTGCCCTCCCACCTGAGCACGCTCTGCGCCTTGGTCCCACAAGCTGGGTGCCACGTCGGCTTTGCCGCCGACCCCGACGGGGACCGCTTGGTCCTCGTGGACGAGCGGGGAACGCCGGTGAGTGAGGAGCACACCGTGGTGCTCTGCGCACAAGAGCGCCTGAACAGCCGGCAGGGTCCCATTGTGGTCAACGTGGTAACCACCCACGCGGTCGAGGAGATGTTTCCCCACGTGCCGGTCCACCGCACGCCCGTGGGCGAAATGAACGTGGTCAACGGCGTTGTGCAGCACGGCGCCGTGCTCGGGGGAGAGGGCAGCGGGGGCATTATCGTGCCGGACATTCACCTGGCCCGCGACGGCATGGCCGCAGCCGCGCTGGTGCTCAACCTCCTGGCACAGGAAGGACAACCTCTCTCCGCTCTGGTAGCACGCATTCCTCCCTGGCACCCGGTGAAAGCCCGTCTCGTCCCCGAGGACACCAGCGCCAATGAGCTGCGCGCCCTCTTCACCGACTGGCAGGCATCCCCTCCCCGCGTTGCCGTCATCCCGTCGGGAGTACATGTGGAAGGCACCCATGCCCACCTGCGTCTAGCCGTCGATGACGAGTACGTGCACTTGGAAGCACACCTGCCGGACGGGCGGACAACTCGGGCCACAGCACCAGCCGGCCCAATTACGCCCATCGTGGCCCACCTTGCCACCACCACGCCCGAGGTGAACTTGTGTGACGGCCTCAAACTGATCGGGCCCGACGCCTGGTTGAGCCTGCGCCCTTCCAACACTGAGCCCATCGTGCGCTTGATGGGCGAGATCCGAGGAGTCGAGCGATGACACCACGAGGACTCTTGGCCTTGTTTGAAGACATCTCCACGTCCCGTTTTCTCCCCCTTGTCTGGACACGCCCCGTCTACGACCTGCGCTGTGGCATTTCTACGATCCGGGAGAAAATCGAGGCTGTCTACGGACACTCCGCCGATCTGCTCTACACACGTCCCCACCTGACCGCTGTCACCGCACAACGGACAGGCCTTCCTGTCAACCGCCGCCCGGCTGCAGATGAAGGCACCGTGTTGCTCCTCAGCGGGCGGATCATAGCGGACCGCGAGCTGCCCGGCCGCGTGCCCCCGGAAGGTCCTGAAGCCCTTTACCTCGACGATGAGGGGCTCGTCGTGGCCGCCCGCCTGGCCGCCTGGCGGCTGAGGGCTCTCCCGCCAGCCTCCCTGAGCGAAGCCCTCCACGCCAACGCCGCCGACCTCCACGGCATTCCCCACTACCGCTTCGTGGGCCAAGTGGTCCGGTGGCCTTGGGATCTCGTGCGCCTCAACGCCACCCAGATCGTAGCTGACGCGGCACTCTTTCCCCTTGGCAGCGTTGAAGGCCACGTCCACCCTGGCGCTCACTTGATAGGCGTGGAACACATCTACATCGCTCCTGGCGCCCGCGTGGACCCTGGCGCCGTGTTGGACGCTTCTGAGGGCCCTATCGTGGTCATGGCCGACGCCCACATTATGGCCGCCAGCGTCATTGTCGGGCCCGTGGCCGTGGGCACCAACTCCTTGATCAAGGCGGGGGCGTGCGTCTACGAGGGCACCTCCATCGGCCCGGTCTGCAAAGTGGGGGGTGAGGTCGAGGAGAGCATCTTCCAAGCCTACAGCAACAAGCAACACGATGGGTTCCTCGGACACGCCGTGATAGGTGAGTGGTGTAACTTGGGTGCCGGCACGACCAACAGTGACTTGAAGAACAACTACAGCACTGTCCGCGTCTGGGTCGACGGCGAGTTGCGCCAAACGGGCGAACAGTTCGTGGGCTGCTTCATCGGCGACCACACGAAGACCGGCATCGGCGCCCTGTTGAACACCGGCACCGTCATCGGCGTCGCCTGCAATCTCTACGGCACCTCCATGCCCCCGAAATTCGTGCCCAGCTTCAGCTGGGGCGAGGGCAAGAAGCTGGTGGAGTACCGGCTCGAGCAGGCCATACAGGCCGCGCGCCGCATGATGGCCCGCCGTCATGTGGAGCTCACCCCGGCCGAGGCGGACCTGTTGACCTATATCTTCGCCGTGACGGCCCGGGAACGCCAATCTCACGGGGTTGTGGAGCTGGAAGTGTGAAGCGCCTCCGTGCTTGGGTCCCCCCGCTGGCGTGGATGGGCTTGATCTTCTGGCTCTCGAGCCGGCCGGACGTGCCCACGCTGAGCGCGGGGTGGCTCGATCAGATCGTGAAGAACAGTGGCCACATCTTTCTCTACTTCGTGCTCGCCATGCTCCTCGACCGAGCGTGGCGACTGGAGAATTTGCAGTCCGGCACACGGGTGCCAGTTGTACTCGTCATCGCCCTCCTGTACGCCCTGAGCGACGAATGGCATCAGTCGTTTGTGCCCGGCCGCAGCCCATCACTGGCCGACGTGGGCTTCGACATGGTAGGAGCCACACTGGCTGTCCTCTTCAGGGCCAGAACATCGGTGCCCGACTTGTAAATTGTCCGGTTTGTCCATTTTGGGCTACAATTGGATCCACACTTCCGCTGCCCACATCGAGTCGCGCGAGCACATCGACCGCCAAGTCCCGAAGGAGATACGAGATGGCCACATACGCCCAAGTTGTACGAATTCTTCAGGACGCTCTGGGAAAAGAGGAGGGGCTGCTTGTCATGGAGTACCTTTCAGAGCACCTGCTCCCTGAGGATGTAGCCCGACGCCAAGACGTGGAGCGCTCGGAAGCAACCTTTCGCCTGGAGATCGAACGGCTACGCGCCGACATGACTGTAGAAATAGAAAAGATCCGCGCCGACCTCACGTCGGAGATCGAGAAGGTTCGCGCCGACCTCACGTCGGAGATCGAGAAGACCCGCGCCGACGCGTCTGTGGAGATTGAGAGACTCCGTACCGAGCTGAACGAGAAAATCGAAACCATCCGCCTGGAAGTGGAAAGAGTGCGCGCCGAGCTGACCGTTCGTGTCGAAGAGGCCAAGACGTCCCAAACACGATGGGCTTTTGTCTTCTGGATCACACAGATGATAGCGCTGTTAACCATCCTGTACCAAGTCTTGTCATCATAAAGCCCTTTCATCCACCAATCACGTATGGATATCCTCAACGAGCCTCCTCATCGTTCAAACGGTGATCCACCGTCCACGGCTGTGCCGGCGTGGTCCTCCGCCGGTGCAACAGCCCAGATGTGGGGCCGGCGGGCCGTCAAAGTGACCACGTTCTTCGCCAGCCTCTTTCTCTTCGTTCTTGGCATCGTGGTGATGAAAGATGGTGCCAGTGTCCTCACTCCCTTAGTGGAACGCCTGATAGACCTCTCCCGTCCCCTGCGTGGGCTCAGCGCAGGGTGGCTTTCGTCCATGATCATCATGAGCGGCTCCCCTGTTGCCGCCGCTGCGCTGGCCTTCTTGGACGCTGGCCTGCTCTCCCCCATCTCGGCCTACATGATGATCACCGGCTCCAGATTTGGCGCCAGCTTCATCGTGCTCTGCTTGGGCCTCATGTACGCTCTGCGCGGCCGCGACCTGATGACTAGCGTGGGCATGGGATTGCTTTCCTTTGGCATCACCATTTCCCTTCACGTGCTGGGGCTTGTGCCCGGCATCTGGTTGCTCACATCCGGCGTGCTGCAATCCTGGTCCCGGCCGCGCGGCGCGGCCATCACCTCGCTTGTGGAGCACACGTTCCAGCCCATTCGTGTGGCCATGATGAGCGCGCTCCCGTCCTGGTCCCTCTTCGGGGTTGGGTTCCTGATCATCATGCTCAGCTTTGCCCTGTTCGACCGCTGCTTGCCCACCGAATCCCTCAAACAGAGCCGTGTGGGCAAGATGTCCCGGTACGTGTACCGCCCATGGGTCATGTTCCTGCTGGGGGCGCTGCTGACGCTCATCTCCATGTCCGTGAGCCTCTCGATCAGCATTCTCGTGCCCCTCAATGACCGAGGCCTAGTGCGGCGGGAGAACGTCATTCCCTACATCATGGGGGCCAACATCACCACCTTCGTGGACACACTCCTAGCCGCCATGCTCCTCTCACCTCGCGCGTTCGAGGTCGTATTGGCCGAGATGTTGAGCGTGGCCCTCCCCTCACTGGCCATTCTCCTCTTCGCTTTCCGCCAATACGAATACGTGATGGAGGCCTTTGTCGAGTGGGTGTCCCGTCATCCGAAACACCTTTTTCTGTTCCTCTTTGCCCTTTTCGCCATTCCTCTGGCCGGCCTGATCCTCTAAGTGTCCACTGGCGGGGTCCCCATCACCTTTGCTCCTGCTGGACGGAACGCCCAAAACGGGCTATCATGTGTATGGTCCCCCCGGAGAGAACCAACGTGTTCGACGACGTATGCCAAACTGGCAAGGGAAGGAAGTCATCCATGCGCATCTTAGTGGCCACCGGCGGTGCTCCTCACTCCACGCTGGCCGTCATCTTCGGCGGCCTCTTAGCCCATGACCTCGACGCCCACCTCACCCTGCTCACGGTGATCAAGCCCGCCGCCGAGCGGGAGAAGGCCGATCGTATCCTCCGTGACGCCGGCGTGCTGCTCAACAAGTATGTTCCCTCCCCTGACACCCGCGTGCGTGTCGGCCATCCGGCTGAGGAAATTGTCAAGGAGGCGGAGGAGGGGGCCTATCAACTCGTCGTCGTGGGTGAACGCCAACACCACACGTTGCGCACGCGCTTCCTGCTGGGCGCCACAGCCGAGCGCGTGGTAGAACATGCTCCCTGCCCCGTCGTTGTGGCCAAGGGGCGTGTGACGCCCGTGCGCCGCCTGCTCCTCTGCGAGGGGGTGCGCAACCGTCAGACCCTCGTCAAGCGCCTGGTGGAACAGCTGCCCGAACTGTTGGACCGCGCGCAGCCGGAACTGACTGTCCTTCACGTGATGTCCCAAGTGAGCGTCGCGCCCGGCAAGAGCGGCAATGTTCTGGCCGCCTCCGTGGATGAACTCATTGCCCGGGGCACCAGCGAGGGCCAACGCCTCGACCGGGATCGCCAGTTGTTGGAACAACGGGGCGTCCACCCCCATCTCAAGGTGCGCCACGGCCTTGTGGTGGAGGAAATCATCCACGAAGCCCGCGAGGGCGAATACGACCTGATCGTCGTGGGGGCCCACAGGGGCGAACGCTGGCGGCGTATCCTGCTGGACGATCTCACTCACGAGATCCTCGTCGAAAGCGACCGTCCGGTGCTTGTCGTGCGGTGAGGTGCAACCATGAGCAAGGTCACGCCTGTCCGGCGCCAGTACCTGGAACTCAAAAGCCGCTACCCAGACGCCATTCTCTTCTTCCGGTTAGGCGATTTCTACGAGACTTTTGACGACGACGCTGAAACCGTGGCTCGCGAGCTCGACATCGTACTCACCAGCCGCAACGTGGGCAAAGACCAGCGCGTGCCCATGGCCGGTGTTCCCTACCACGCGGCCGAAACCTACATTGCCCGCCTGATCGAGAAGGGCTACAAAGTTGCCATCGCCGAACAGATCGGCGACCCCCGCGCGACCAAGGGGCTGATGCGTCGCGAAGTCGTGCGCGTAGTCACCGCCGGCACCGTCGTCGAGCCAGACTTGCTGAGCGAGAAACAGAACAACTACCTGGTGGCCCTGGTGCGCGACGAGCGTCGCCACCGCGCCGGCCTGGCCTACGTGGACATCACCACAGGTGAATTCGCCTGCACGGAAATCGAAGGGCAAGAGGTTCACCGCCACGTGCACGAAGAACTCGAACGTCTTCGGCCCGCAGAAGTCATCATGCCCGGCGAGGCCGAACACCTGGCGCGACCACAGCCGGCCAACGTGGACGAACGGGGATTTCGAATCACCACGTTCGACGCATGGCACTGGGAGTTAGAGACAGCACAGCGCACCCTGTGCCATCACTTTGGCGTCCAAACCCTCGACGGCTTCGGGTGTCGGGACAAACCCCTGGCCATGCGTGCGGCCGGCGCCATCCTAGCCTACCTCCAGGAAACTCAGCGCGCCGCGCTCTCCGGCCTGCGCGCCCTGTACACCTACAGCACGGCGGGCTTCATGGCCTTAGACGCGGCCACCCGCCGCAACCTGGAGCTCACCGAGAGCATGGGCCAAGGGGAGAGGCGTCCCACGCTCCTTTCCATCTTGGACCTCACCCACACGCCGATGGGAGGACGTTTCCTGCGCCGCTCCCTGAATCAACCCCTCCTGAGCCTGGAGGCCATCGAGCGCCGTCTCGACGCCGTTGATGCCCTCTACAGGGACATGGAGGGGCGCATGGAGGTGCGCGCCCTTCTTAAACAGATAGCTGACCTGGAACGCCTCACCAACCGGGCCATCACCGGGCTCATCACCCCCCGTGAGTTGGGCCACGTGCGCGACACCCTGCGCCTTCTCCCCGACCTCCTCCGGGTGGTGGCCGAGGTCGCCACGCGCCAGGCGGCGCTTTTGGGTTCGCCCCCCCGCGTGGCGTGGCTCGATCCAGCACGTTACGACGAATGTGCTGACCTCCTGGCCCTCTTGGACGCCGCCCTCGCAGACGAGCTGCCCGCACGACGGGACAAGCCCGGCTTTATCCGCCCCACCTTCTCGGACGAGCTCCACCAGATTATCGAGAAATCCCGCCACGCCCGCGAGTGGATTGCCGGGCTAGAACAGGTGGAACGGGAGCGCACGGGCATTAAATCGCTCAAAGTAGGGTACAACAAAGTCTTCGGGTACTACATCGAAGTGACCAAGGCCAACGCGCACCTCGTGCCCGAGCATTACATCCGCAAGCAGACGCTTGTCAACGCCGAGCGGTACATTACACCGGAGCTCAAGGAGTACGAGGCTCTCGTGCTCCACGCCGAGGAGCGCCAACTCGAGCTGGAGAACCGCCTCTACCAACAGGTGCTTGCACAAGTGGCCGCGGCGTCGGAACGCCTTCTGCGCGTGGCGCGCCTCATCGCCCGGCTGGACACATCAGCAGCCCTGGCCGAAGTGGCTGCCCGTCACCGGTACGTCCGCCCCGAGCTCCACGAGGGGGATGAAATCCACATTGTGGCCGGGCGCCACCCTGTCGTCGAGCAGGCCCTTCAAGACAAGCCCTTCATCCCCAACGACACATACCTGTCGGCCGAGGAAGCCATTCACATCATCACAGGGCCCAACATGTCGGGCAAGAGCACGTACTTGCGCCAAGTGGCCCTCATTGTCCTGTTGGCCCAGATTGGCGCGTTCGTGCCCGCAGATGAGGCCAAAATTGGTCTCGTCGACCGCATCTTCACGCGCGTGGGCGCCCACGACGAGAGATCGCCCGCGGCCATTCGACCTTCATGGTGGAGATGGTGGAGACAGCCAACATCCTCCATCACGCCACCGAACGCTCCCTGATCGTCCTCGACGAAATCGGACGGGGAACAAGCACCTATGACGGTATCAGCATCGCGTGGGCCGTGGTGGAGCACATTCACAATCATCCTCGCCTGCGCAGCCGTACCCTCTTCGCCACCCACTACCACGAGCTGACCGAGTTAGCCCGCCGACTGCCCCGCGTGCGCAACTACAACGTAGCCGTGGCCGAGGAAGGGGGTGATGTGGTCTTCCTCCACAAGATCGTGCCCGGAGCAGCGGACCGCAGCTATGGCATTCACGTGGCGGCCCTGGCCGGGTTACCCCGCTCGGTGGTCCGGCGCGCACAGGAGATTCTGGCCGAGCTGGAAGCCGAGGCCCGTGCTCCTCAAGGGCGTCAAGCGCGGGTCCGCCACTTGGTGGCCGGTGCCCAACAACTCTCCCTCTTCAACAACCACAGGCCACATCCTCACCAGAGAAAAAAAGATATATATACATGCATGTGCAGAAAAAGAAGAAGGAGAGAAGAAGAAAGAGTGTGAAAGAGGAAGAGGTGAAAAAAAGAAGGAGCGGCAGAGCCAAGAATCGTGGATCGAGCTCTCCCCCCTTGAAGCCATTAACACCCTCTACGAACTGCACAAGCTAGCACAGGAAGAGCACAGCAGCCACCTTCCTTGAGTACAGCCAGCACAGGGAGCATCCCGATGAACACGGCACATACACACGTTCTCTTTGATCGCGCACACGTCTTCGCCGACCGTGTCGAGGCAGGGCGCCTTCTGGTTGAGGCACTCCGTCCATTCTCATTTCACCAGCCCGTTGTGGTCGGCATTCCACGAGGCGGCCTCGTGGTGGCCGCCGAAATCGCCCGCCTTTTGTCGGCGGACTTGGACTTCATCATGCCCAAAAAACTCGGAGCACCCGGCAACACCGAGTTGGCCATCGGGGCTATCACCGAGCGGGGCCACCTTGTGCTCAACGAGGATGTGATCCTCTACTTGGGGGTGCCTGAAGCCTACATTGAGGAAGAAGCCCGCCGCACACAGGAGGAGATCGCGGCCCGCACACGCCACTACCGCGCTGTCTTGCCCCACACCCCCTTTCACGGGCACACGGTCATCCTGGTGGACGACGGCGTGGCCACAGGCAGCACCATGCAGGCGGCCATTGCAGCCACTCGGAGCGAGCGTCCGGCTCAAGTGGTGTTGGCATTGCCTGTGGCGCCACGGGAGACATTTGAGGAGTTAGCCCAACTGGCTGATGTAACCGTGGCCGTAACTGCCCCGCACGATTTCTGGGGCGGTCGGTGTGGGGGCCTACTATCACGATTTTCGGCAGGTGGACGATGAAGAGGTAGTGGCCATCTTGAAAGCCTTCCAGAAGAACCGAGGGGCTAACCGCACGTAGGAGCAACACTCATCCGGACGCTCCAGCCCACAGCCGTTGCCATTCGTCCAGGGCACGGCGGGCCAACAGGGGTAACTCTTCCGCCGGATCCCGTTTCACGCGGGCTGCGATCCGGCGGAGCCATTGGGCTTCCGCATTTCCCACGCCCTCCACTTTGTTCAGCACGTGAAAGGCGCCTTGACGGAACCACGCTCGCACCACTCGGGCGCTCATGGCGCGCAACAAGGGCGCCACAGCTTCGGGACCAATGGCCACCAGCCCTTCGGCGGCCAACCAACGGACGCTATAGCTGGGGTCCTCAAGGGCTTCAATGAGGACGTCGGTGGCCCGAGCGTCTCCCAAGTGACTGAGCGCCCTCGTGGCGTACCGGCGGACCTGTGCCTCTTGTGCTTGCATGGCCTCGATCAGCGCCGGCACGGCAATGGATCCGATCCCACGAGGGCCTCCACGGCCGCGGCGGCTACCAGTCGATCGTCGGCCAGGGCGTCCACCAGGGCCGACACAGTGCGGGGATCGCGCCACGCGGCCAAGGCCTTGGCCGCTTCAACGCGCTCCCGGCGTGTGGGGCCGAACCTGAGCTGATTGAGCACGTCAGGAGGGGCCGATGGGGGGACATCCTCCCCTTGTGCCAGAGGGGCAACTGCGGGCA
Organism: Ardenticatenia bacterium; assembly: GCA_030949995.1. Taxonomy (GTDB): domain Bacteria; phylum Chloroflexota; class Anaerolineae; order Ardenticatenales; family Ardenticatenaceae; genus WFWG01. The sequence goes on along the minus strand of JAUZRY010000079.1, from coordinate 63,772 downwards.
GATCATCGTCGGCGAGGGTCAGCATGATGGCTTCCCACATCTGCTCCTCGTCCTCGATGGCCAAGGCCTCCAAGAAGAGCACGCGGGTGCCGCTGCTGCGCGTCTCCAAGAAGGCCAACAGAGCATCAAGGGCCTCCTCGTCGCCAGCCGCAATGCGTTCCAACAACGCCTCTATCTCCGCGCGTTTCATTGGTCCCCTCTTCCCTGGCGGCCCTCCACAGAAGCCTTCGCTCTCCACAGAGGAGCATACACCGAGAACAGGGCTGGAGCAACGGGGGACGAACGTTGGGCAACACGGGCAGAGCTGGCGCTCCCCTTCCCCTGGTGTGATCTTCACCTCACGTTTCGGTCGTCTCAACCTCCCGGAGGGCCACGAACGTGTGCTTGCCCACGCGAAGCACGCGGGTGCCGCGCGGTTCCACCACAGTGTCGAACTGGGTCACCCGCTCGCCGTCCAGCCGCACGCCTCCCTGCTTGATCAAGCGACGGGCCTCACTGCGGCTCTTCACCAGGTTCAACTCCGCCATCAGGTCAACAATGTTCTTGGGCTCCTGCAATTCGTAAGTGGGCATCTCGGTGGGGCGTTCGCGTTGGCGGTAGACACGCACGAAGTACGCCTCCGCTTCGGCAGCGGCCGCGTCGCCGAAAAAGATGGCGGTGACTTCACGGGCTAAGATCATCTTGACATCGCGGGGATGACGGTCACCTGAGCGGAGCTCCTGGAACAAGCGCTCGATCTCGTTGGGGTGGAAACGGGTGAGCAGGTCGAAGTAGGTGCGCATGGCGAAGTCGGGAATGCTCATCAGCTTGCCGTACATGTCCTCTGGTGTCGTGTCAATGGGGATGGCATTGCCCAAGCTCTTGGACATCTTGAGGCGGCCGTCCGTGCCCGGCAGAATGCCCAGAGTAATCAGGATCTGGGGCTGCTGTCCGAAGAGCTGCTGGATGCGTCGGCCGGCCAAGATGTTGAAGGTCTGGTCTGTGCCGCCGATCTGCACATCTGTCTCCAGGGCGACAGCATCGTATCCCTGCATGAGGGCGTAGAAGAACTCGTGGAGGTGAATGGCTTCGCCTCGCTCGAACCGCTTGGCAAAATTCTCCCGCTCGAGGAACTGGGCCACAGTGAAGTGGCTGGCTAAGCGCACAGTATCGGCCAAGGTGAGCCTGCTCAGCCACTCGCTGTTGTAACGAATTGTAGTCCTCCCCGGGTCGAGGATCTTGAATGCTTGGCGGGTATACGTCTCCACGTTGGCCAACACTTGCTCGCGGGTCAATTGGGGGCGCGTCTTGTCCTTGTCGCTGGGATCGCCGATCATGGCGGTGAAATCGCCAATGAGAAACGTGCACTCGTGGCCGAGCTCCTGAAACTGGGCCAACTTGCGCAGGGGCACGGAATGCCCCAAGTGGAGGTCAGGCGCTGTGGGGTCCACGCCCAAGTAGACGCGCAGCGGCCTGCCCTCTTCCAGCCGCTCGCGCAACTCCCGCTCCATGACGCGCCTCGTCTCCTCGTCACCGTACTGCGTGCCCCGCATCAACACGGCAATCTGATCGTCCACCGGAATTCCCATCGAACACGCCTCCGCGCGACAAGTACAGGGATTGCTCAAGAGAAGAGCAGGCTCAGTGTGAACACCCCTCGTCCCGGGAGCCATCGCGTGGGGCAGCCCTGTGGACCAGAACAGGCTCACCGGGGGGCTGAACGTAGAGGGATGGTAACATGGCGGTGAAGAATTGTCAACACCGTGTCCGCAGCACCTTGGTCTTTCCGCCCTCTCACTTGCCATATCGTACAAACTGGAGCACAATACAGTTCCCGGACTTGACACCGACGCCCACCAGCGCCGATGTGCCGGGCACCACGAGCGTATCTCAACCCCATGTGCTGGGTTTATACTTCACAGAGTTCCCCCGGCCTGGGCCGGAGACCATGAGTACGGCAGGAGGGCGAACCTTGGACACAAACGGTGCACAAAAGAGACGAGTTGTCGTCACAGGGCTGGGGTGTCTCTCACCACTGGGCAACGATGTGCCTACCACATGGGCCCACCTCGTGGAAGGCCGCTCCGGCATCGGGCCGATCACCCAATTTGACGCCTCGGAGTACGAAACGCGCATCGCTGGCGAGGTCAAGAACTTTGACCCAGCTCAGTTCATGGACCGCAAGGAGGCCCGCCGCAGCGACCGCTTCGTCCAGCTCGCCGTGGCAGCCGCCCACGAGGCCATTGCCGACGCCAATCTTGACTTGAACAACGAGAACCCGGAACGGATTGGCGTTATTGTGGGCAGCGCCATTGGTGGCATCATCACGCTGTTGAAACAGTACGACGTGTTGAAGAACCGGGGGCCTCGCCGGGTGAACCCCTTTTTCCTGCCGGCCATGGTCATTGACACGGCCGGCGCCCAGATTGCCATCCAATACGGCCTCCACGGTCCCAGCTTCGGCATTGTCAGCGCCTGTGCCACGGGGGCCAACGCCATTGGCGAGGCCGCCGAAATCATCCGGCGGGGAGATGCCGACGTGATCATCGCCGGCGGCTCCGAAGCCGGTATCTTGCCGCTGGCCTTTGCCGGCTTCAACGTGATGCGGGCCATGAGCACGCGGAACGACGAACCCGAACGGGCCTCGCGCCCATTTGACGCCCAACGAGATGGCTTCGTCATCGCCGAGGGATGTGGTATCATTATCTTGGAATCCCTGGAACACGCCCGAGCCCGCGGAAGCCGCATCTACGCCGAGCTCATTGGCTACGGGAGCACTGTGGACGGCTATCACTTGGCAGCCCAGCCCGAAAACGGCGTAGGCATCCAACGAGCCATGAAACGGGCCCTCCAGCGGGCCAACCTTGCCCCCCAGGACGTGGACTACATCAACGCCCACGGCACCAGTACGCCCCTGAACGACGCCAACGAAACTAAGGCCATCAAGGCCGTCTTCGGCGAAACGGCATATGACATTCCCGTGAGCAGCACCAAGAGCATGACCGGTCACCTCATGGGGGCGGCGGGTGCCCTGGAAGCCGTTATCTGCGTGAAGGTCATCGAAACGGGCATCCTTCCCCCCACCATCAACTACGAACATCCCGACCCGGAATGTGATTTGGACTACGTTCCCAACCAGGCTCGCCGTGCTGACGTGCGCGTGGCCATGAGCAACTCCATGGGATTAGGGGGCCACAACGCCTGCCTGATCTTCTCCCGGTACGAGAGCTAGGAGGACAGCCATGCCTTACGCACACATCCGCGGATGGGGAAAGTACGTGCCCCCCAACGTGTTGACCAACGATGACCTGGCACGCATGATCAACACCACCGACGAGTGGATTCGCACGCGCACGGGCATCGCCGAACGCCGCATCGCCGGCGACGGCGACACGGCCGTCACCATGGGCATTAAGGCTGCCCGCGAAGCCCTCCAGATGGCCGACGTGGACCCGGCCGAAGTGGACTTGGTCATCGCCGCCACAGCCACGCCCGACCGCATCTTCCCGGCCACGGCCTGCATGATCCAGGACGCCATTGGCGCCCAAGGAGGCGCCTTTGACCTGAGCGCCGGCTGTAGCGGCTTCATCTACGCCCTCTCGGTAGCTGCCAAGATGATCGAGGCCGGTCAAGTGCGCCGTGCTCTTGTCGTGGGCACCGAAGCGCTCAGCCACATCACTGATTGGGAGGACCGCACCACCTGTGTGCTCTTCGGCGACGGCGCCGGCGCCTTCTACTTGGAAGCGGACGAGGAACCAGGAGGGCTGTTGGCCTTTGAGCTGGGCAGTGATGGCTCGGGCGGCCACTTGTTAACAGGGCCTATTGTGGGCAACAGCTACACGCCGGCCATTGCCCCCGAACTTTCCCGGCACTATTTGGCCATGCAAGGCCGGGCCGTTTACCGCTTTGCCACCCGCGTCATGGGGCAGGCAGCCGAGAAAGCCCTGCGACGGGCCGGGCTCAGCGTCGAGGATATCGACCTCTTCATCCCCATCAGGCCAACTTGCGCATCATCGAATCGGCCGCGCGTCACCTTAAACTCCCGATGGAGAAGGTGTACGTTAACATTCACCGGTACGGTAACACCTCGGCGGCCAGCATTCCCGTGGCCTGCTGCGAGGCCGTGGAAGAGGGACGCCTCAACCCAAACGACACCGTCGTGATGGTCGGCTTCGGCGCCGGCCTCACATGGGCAGCCGCCGTCGCCCAATGGCCCAAGACAATCGGCCAACGCCCTCGTTCCAAGCCGCGGGCAGCCCGCTCGTGGATCCGCAACCAACGGGCTCGCCTCCTCAGCATGCGCCACCGTGTCAGCCATCAGGTGGACGAACTGCTGGAAGCAGGGCTGGCCTTCTCCCGGTCAAAGGACGAGGGCAAGGAACGATAACACCAACGGCTGTGCCCCCTCCATCATTCGACTATCTCAAGGGAGCAAATCCCGTAAGACGTGGGGGTCACAACGCGTCTGATAAGAGGAAGCTGAACAGATTTGGGTCAAGGGACCAGTCGGCCAGAAGCCACCACGTAGTAGGCCCGACAGCAACTTCAAGAGGGGGAACACGGCCATGAAGTGGTGGAGTGTCTTTTTCAGCGGATTCCTGCTGCTCTTGCTGGCGGGATGTGGAGTTCAGAGGGGGCAGCCCACCAGAAGCCTTTCACCCCCTTCCACTTCCAGGACCGCGGTTCCCACGCCCACAGTGCCGTCAGGCGATCCTCCTCCGTTAGCCATCCGGCGCCAATTCCGCACCGATTTCACCAAATACAGCGTGCCCTACAGCGAGATCATCTCCGGTGGAGTCCCCAAAGATGGCATTCCCGCCATCGATGACCCCGTCTTTGTCCGCGTCGAAGAGGCCAACGCTTGGCTCAACCCCATGGAGCCGGTCATTTTCTTCAGCCTCGGCAACGACGCACGCGCTTATCCCATTCAAATTCTCATTTGGCACGAAATTGTGAACGACGTGGTAGACGAGGTGCCCGTGCTAATCACCTTTTGCCCCTTGTGTAACACGGCCATCGCCTTCCTCCGCACAGTCAACGGCCAAGTGCTCGACTTCGGCACCACAGGCCTACTGCGCTACAGCAACCTGATCATGTATGACCGGCAGACGGAGAGCTGGTGGCAACAGATTACTGGCGAGGCCATCGTTGGCGAACTGACCGGCACCACGCTCGATTTCCTGCCGGCCTCCATCATTTCCTGGGAGGAGTTCAAGAGCATTTACCCTGAAGGTCAAGTCCTCTCCCGTGAGACCGGGTACTCCCGCCCCTATGGCGAAAACCCGTACGCCGGCTACGATGACATCAACCGGAGCCCCTTCCTCTACGTGGGCCCCGAGACGCCGAAGAAGCTGCTTCCCATGGCCCGCGTGCTCAGCCTCGACCTGAACGGAGAATCGGTCGTCTATCCCTACGAGATCCTGGAACAAGTCCACGTGGTCAATGACACCGTCGGCGGGGAACCTGTCGTCGTCTTCTGGCACCCGGGCACTGCCTCCCCTCTGGATGCCCCCTTCATCGCCGAAGGACGCGATGTCGGCGCAGCGGCCGCGTTCCGGCGCACGTTGAACGGCAGAACGCTTACCTTCACGTTGCAAGGCGAGCGGCTCGTGGACGAAGAGACGGGCAGCGAGTGGACTGTGGTCGGACGGGCGGTGAGCGGGCCACTCAAGGGCCAACAGCTCGAGTCCTTGGTGGCCATTACCCAATTTTGGTTCTCGCGGGCGGCCTTCAACCCGGACACGCGCATCTACGGCCTGCCGGAGAGGTGAGGGAAACTTGCCAAATCGGCCGCCCGGAGTATGCTAGAGAGCACGTCCGCCTGGTGTCGTCCCAACGCTACACGCAACGTCCGAGGGAACCAAGACCGGCTCACCATGCCCCAGCGTATTTGGCGCGTGCGGCCGCCAGTCCCCGGCCACGTGCTGGCCCGTCTGGGCGGCTTGCCGCCACTCATCGCCCAATTGCTCTACAACCGTGGTATCTCCTCGTCGGCCGAGGCCCGTGCCTTCCTTGAGCGCCGGGGCATGGACGCTGATCCCTTTGCCCTGGCCGACATGGAACGTGCCGTGGAGCGCGTCCGGAAGGCCATTGCCGGCGGCGAGCACATCGTTATTCACGGCGACTTCGACGCAGACGGGATTACTGCCACGCTGGTATTGGGCCAAACACTCCATGCCTTGGGTGCCCACACTCACGTCTACATTCCCCACCGTGTGGACGAAGGCTACGGCCTCAACGCCAACGCGCTGACGCGCATGGCCCGCAACGGCGTGCAGCTTGTGGTGAGTGTGGACTGTGGCATCCGCGCCCACGCCGAAGTGGAGCTGGTCAACCGCTTGGGCATGGAAATTATTGTCACCGACCACCACACGGTGCCACCAAAACTGCCCCCGGCGTTCGCCGTGATCAACCCAGGTCGTGTCGATAGCGGTGGTGATGCTCGGCTTTCAGGCGTGGGCGTGGCCTTTCGGGTCGCCCAAGCACTGCTGCTGCGCGAACAGGAACATCCAGTGGCCCACCGGGAGACCAGCCTCTCGCCCGACGACCTGCTCGACCTCGTTGCCGTGGGCACTGTGGCCGACGTGGTGCCCCTGTTGGGAGAGAATCGGGCCCTAGTGTGGCACGGCCTGCGCCGCCTGCGCACGCGTCCCCGCCCGGGATTGGATCAGCTCATGCGCGTGGCGCGCGTTGACCCGGCCTGGCTTTCCGCCGAAAGCTTGGCGTTCGCCATCGGGCCACGCATCAACGCAGCTGGCCGTCTCGACCACCCTTACCTGGCCTACCGACTGCTCAAGACGGGCAACATTCGCCGCGCCCGCGAGCTGGCCCAACACTTGGAAGCACTCAACCAAAGGCGTCAGGCCCTGACCGTCGCCCTCGAACGTCACGCCCTGCATCTCATCGAGGACCCTGCCGCCCCGCTTCTGCTGGCAGCAGCACCCGACTTCCACCCCGGGGTCATGGGACTGGTGGCCTCACGCCTCATGGAGCTCTGTCACCGGCCTGCCGTGATCGTCCACGCCAAAGGGGGCCTTTGGCGGGGCTCCGCCCGGAGCATTCCCGAGTTCCACATCACTTGCGCCCTGGACGCCTGCGCCGACCTGCTCGAGCGCTACGGGGGGCACGCGGCTGCGGCCGGCTTCACCGTGCGCCCTGAACACCTGGCTCCCCTGCATGAGCGGCTGTTGGACGCGGCTGCCCGTGCCTTTGCCGGCCGTGCTCCACAGCCCGTCTTGGACGTGGATGCTCCTCTCGCCTTGGAGGCCCTAACGCCCGACGTGTTGGCCCACTTGGACCGCTTGCGTCCTTTTGGACAGGACAATCCCGCCCCTGTGCTCTTGGCCACCAACGTGCGCTGGGAGCAGGCGCGCTTCTTGGGCCAAGAGGGTCAACACCTGCGGCTCGTGCTGCGCGACACGTTGGGGCGCCGCTGGCCGGCCATTGCCTTCCGGCAAGGCCGCCGCTGGGACAATGGCCTGCCCGAGCGAATCGACGTAGCCTTTTCGGTGCGCTCCGCCCGCACATCGGGGGGGAGCCTCTGTGGAACTCCTGCTCCATGACCTCCGCCCCAGTCAGGCTGAAACGAGGAGTACGTCAGCCGCTTGAGAGGGTCCCACTCCGCCTCACCCGCTGCTGGCCAAGACTAGCCGGTAAATGGCTGCTGTCTCCTCGGCCGTCCGCCGCCAGCTAAACTCCGCCGCCCGCCTGAGCCCCCGCCGACGGAGTTCACGGCGACGGTTCCTGTCGGTCAGGAGACAGTGGAGCGCGTCGGCCAGCTCGCCCACGTCAAGCGGGTTGACCAACTCGGCTGCGCCGCCGGCGATTTCGGCCATAGCGCCCACAGCAGACGTCAGCACCGGCGTGCCGCAGGCCATGGCCTCGACAATGGGCAGGCCAAATCCCTCGTAAACCGATGGGAAGACGAAGAGCTCAGCCAAGTTGTACAGGGCCACGACGTCCGGCGTGGGCACGTACCCTACCACGTGAACGACATCGCTTACGCCCAAGTTCTCGATGGCGGCGAAGAGGGGCACATCTTTCCACCCTCGCTGTCCCACAAGCACGAGATGATGTGGCAGATCGGCGTCGGCGCGCACTCGGGCAAATGCCTTGACCAGGCGGACCAAATTCTTGCGCGGCTCCAAGGTGCCCACGTAGAGCACGAAGCGGGGCGGCAGGTGGTACCGGCGGCGCACCGGTTCCCAACACATGGTAGTTCAAGGGGCGAAAACAGGGCGAAGCGGCCTCGTACACCACGCGGACTTTGTGGGCCGAGATGCCGAGCAGGCGCACCACGTCCTGCTTGGTGGTCTCCGAGACGGCGATGACAGCGCCAGCACGGCGGACGGAGGGGCCCACAAAAGGTCGCATGGCCACGAGCCGGCGCGGATAGTGGTAGTGGGGAAATAACCACAGCGTCATGTCATGGACGGTGACGACGTAGGGAGAAGGCGTCCACAGGGGAGCCACGTTGTTGGTGAAGTGGCTTACGGAGATGCCGGCCCGGGCCAACTGCCACGGCAACACCACGTGCATCCACAGCGTCTTGTTCATGCCGCGGCCGTACAGGCCGTCCGAGAGCGTCGTGGCAATTGGCCTGTGGGCCAAGGGCAACAGGTCCATCACCCCGTGTGTCCCGGGTGTGCCCTCCCAGAGCGCGGCCAACAAGTTCGCCACATATGTCCCCACGCCACTGCGCGGGCCACATAACGGTGTGATGTCAAATCCCAGCCGCATGGTCCTCTTCTGCCTCCCGAGTCCCCCGTGATTCGCCGTCAAGGAGGGCGTGATAGTGGGCTGCCAACAGGCCCACGGTACACCAGAACAGCACCAACGTGGGCGTGAACCCCAAGAACGCGTCCACGGTGCTGTGGACAAGCCAAGCCCCGACGGCCAATGCTGTCCCGTGTGCCCAAGGCAGCGTTGTGCGCCACAACACGGCCAGGCCCATGACCACCAGCCGCCAAACCACCACACCAAAGGCCACCAAGCCCAGCCACCCTGTGGTCGCCAGGAGTTCGAGGTAGAGGTTGTTGGCATGAATGCCCTGGTTCCAGCGCTCGTATCCCAAATAGGCCCCATAGCGCAGGCGGAAGGTATCAGGGCCAAACCCCAACAGAGGCCGCTCGCGTGCCATCAACCACGCGGCACGCCAGAGTTCTGGACGCTCGGGGATGGGGACGCCCACGTGATCGGGCACGGGAAAAGGAGTGGGGTTCCACCCCTCAACAGGACGGGGGAGGCCTTCGACGATGAGCTGGGTGGTGGCCGTGGGGCTTCCCTTCCAACTGAACCAGAGGAGTCCCTCATACACCATATCCCACTCCACCACGTAGGAGCCGGGTTCAGGAGGGGCTTGCAGCACGGCTTGGAGGCGCACTGTGCCTCCAGGCGGCACAGGTTGCTCCAGCGGCGTGCGCAGGCCATCATACGTCACGCCCTCGCCGTCAGCGCGGCGCAGGTGATACCCGAGCGCGGGCATCTTCGGCCCCCAAGGCCGCACGCCCGCGTTGCGCACGGTGACCTCAACCTCCAACAGGCGGCCGGACTTGGCCCACAGGAGCGGGGGCACCTGGTATTCTGCCAAGTACCAGGCCCGGTCGGTCTCGGTGCGCAACCGCCACACCAGTTCCGGGGCGACCAACAGCGTGGTGGCCGCCACGGTGATGAGAGCACCTCCCGCCAACAGGACGGCCGGCACCCACGTTCGGCGCCGGGCCGTGACGGTAACGCCCCAGGCCAGGAGCATTAAGGTGAGGCTGAGCATAGCACCGCGGCTCAGGGTGAGGACAAGGGCCACAAGAGTGACGACGAGCCCCAAGGCCACCGCCCCGCGCTTGCGGGAAGAGGTGCTCAACGTCCACGCCAGCCAGAGGAGGGCCACCATCTCGAGCACCATGCCGGTAATGGTAGCATAGGGCAGAGTAGCGCTCACCCGGCGGAACTCGCCCACCCACGTGGGGGCCACTTTGAAGAACGCGAGCCACGAGGCCACCGGCTGCACTTGACCGGCCTCGGCCAAGCCCGCCAAGGCCACCACAAGCCCGCCCAAGGCCACCATTTGGCCCAAGCGCTCCCTTCGCCGGGCAGATGGGAAAGTCACATCGTAGACCGCCCACCCAATAAGCGCGCCCAAGGTCACTTTGAGGGTAAAGCGCAGGGCGTTGAGGCGGTTGTCCGGGGCCAAAAGGGCAGCCACGGCCATAACGGCCACCCAGAGGAGGACCGCACGGCCCAATTCTGGTGGCCACCGGGGCAGGCGTCGGCATCGCACTGCTCGTCCGCCCCACACGAAGAGCAGCAACACCATCAACAGCTCCACGTTGGTCAGTGCCCCCCCAGCGACCAAACGTGATAACAGGGCGGCGCCACTCCAGAGCAAATCCGAACGCCAACGCGCCCAAGAGCACAACAACGGCCCGATGGCCAGGTTTCGTGTGGTTCACGCCTCTCCCCCGGCCCTCCTCGCGCCACACAGCATCACTGCTGTTACCGACACGCCGTCACCCAACATACGTGCCAGAGGTGGCCGTCGGATGAACGGCTCTAGGCCTCTCCGAGGCCTTCACTGCCCCCCTGATGGTGCCCCCCACGCTCTGGCGAAGGGCGTCCACAATGCGCTCACGAATGTGGACTACGTCCTCGTCAGTGAGGGTGCGGTCGGGCGCTTGATAGTGGAGGCGATAGGCCAGGCTCTTGTGGCCGGCCGGCAACGGCTCACCCCGATACACGTCGAAGAGGTGCACGTAGCCTACAGCATTCCCGCCTGCCTTGCGAATGATCCGTTCGACGTCAGCAGCCGGTGTGGCCTCGGGCACGACAACGGCCAAATCCTGGATGACGGCCGGATATCGGGGCACGGGCTCGACGCGGTAGGTCTCGGGCACGGCCGCGAGCACCGGGGACAGGGTCAATTCGAGCAGGGCCACGCGCTTGGCCGGCAAGTCATTGGCCTCGCGCACCAGGGGGTGCATCTCGCCGACGATTCCCACCCGACGGCCGTCCAGTTCAACAGCAGCCGAGCGGCCGGGCTGGAGAGCAGGGTGCTCGGCGGGCACCAGGCAGACGCGCTCCTCCAGGTGAAGGTGGCGGCAGAGGGCCTCGAGAATGCCCTTGACGGCGAAGAAGTCGGCGTCCGGCGGCTCCGGCTCCAGCCACGAGGGATGACGCACCGGCCCTGTGAGCGCCACGCCCAGGCGAAGCTCCTCGTGGGGCAACAGTTCACCGGGCTTGGGAAGGTACACACGCCCGATCTCGAAGAGCATCACTCGGTCACGGTGGTGGACGTTGCGGCGCAGGGCCTCCACCAAGCTCACCAGCAGAGTGCGGCGCATGACCCGCCGGTCGGCCGACGTGGGGTTGAGCAGCCGGACGTATGCCTCGTCGGGGAGGACGTGGCCGTCCAGCCGCAGGCGCCCTTCAGCCTCCGGGGTAGTGAGGGCGTAGCTGATGATCTCCTGGAGGCCGGCGCCCACCATGAAATCGCGCACGCGCGCTTCGAGCTCGCGCAGTCGATCTGGCCGCATGGGGGGCAACTCGTCGGCCATGAGCGTGCTGGGCAGGGTGTCAAGGCCCACCACGCGGACGATCTCCTCCACGATATCGGCCGGACCGGCGATGTCCAAGCGGTGATCGGGTTGGGTGACGGTGAAGTGACGCGGCCCACGACGTTCGACGTGGAACTCCAGGCGCTCCAGGATGTCGGCCACTTCATCGGGATCGAGCGACATGCCCAACAGGTGCTCCCCAAAATCGAGGTTGAACTCCACGGTAACGGTGGGCGGGGGAGCAGGGTAGTTGTCCACCACGCCGTCGGCAATGGTGCCGCCGGCCAGCTCGTGCATGAGGCGGGCGGCCCGCCGGTTGCCCTCCAAGGCCAGCGCGGGGTGGACGCCACGGCTGAAGCGGGCTGCGGCCTCGGAGAAGATGCCGAGACGGCGCGACGTGCGGCGGATGCTGATGAAATCCCACGCAGCGGCTTCGAGCAAGATGTGACGAGTGGTTTCGTCCACCTCGGTCTCGGCACCGCCCATGATGCCGGCAATGCTCAAGACGCCGGCCGTGTCAGTGACCAAGATGTCGTCAGGCGTCAGGTGGCGCTCCACGCCGTCGAGGGTAATCAGCCGTTCGCCGTCCCGGGCCTGGCGCATGATGATGCGGGGCACCTCGTGGCCACTGCGCCGGGCGCGCTCCACCAGCTTCTCGTAGTCGAAAGCGTGCAACGGCTCCCCCAGTTCGAGCATCACGTAGTTGGTGATGTCCACGATGTTGTTGATGGGCCTCATGCCGGCGAGCCGGAGGCGCCGCTGCATCCACGCCGGGGATGGGCCTACTTGGACGTCGGTGATGAGGGCCGCCACAAAGCGGTGGCATCGCTTGGGGTCTTGAATCTCGACCTCCACTCGGCCGTCGATGGGTTCTCCGGTGCGCTCCCACGCCGTCGAGGGGTAGTGGAGGGGGCGCCGGTACAGCGCGGCCACCTCACGGGCCACGCCGACCATGTTCATGCAACGGGCAATGTTGGGGAGAATGTCGATTTCCAGCACGGTATCGCCAAGCCACTCCCGTAAGGGTGCGCCCACGGGGGCCTCAGGCTCCAGCTCCAAGATGCCCTCGTGTTCGTCGCTCAGGCCCAACTCCCGCTCGCTCAGGACCATGCCCTGGGAGGGAATTCCGCGGATGGCACGGGGCTCGAGCACCATGCGTTCGCGAGCTTCGCTGTACCCGTTGATGAGCGTGGCCCCTGCCAGGGCAAAAGCCACCTTCATGCCGGGGCGCACGTTCGGGGCGCCGGTCACCACGGTGAGGGGTTCGCCGCCGCCGTAGTCCACCGTGGCCAGGAGGAGCCGGTCGGCGTTGGGGTGGCGCTCCACGCGCAGCACCTGGCCCACGCGGATGCGCTCCATGTCCCACCAGTCGCCCACGCGCTCGACGGCCTTCACTTCAAGGCCGGCCAGAGTGAGCCGTTCGGCCAAGGTATCAACGGGAATGTCCTCGACAGTGACGAACTCATTGAGCCAAGACAGCGGTACGCGCATGATGTCCCCCTTGCCCCATTATCCGAACTGCTCCAAGAAACGCAGGTCATTCTGCCAGAAATAGCGAATGTCCTCGATGCCGTACTTGAGCATGGTGATGCGTTCGGGCCCCATGCCGAACGCAAAGCCCGTGTAGTGCTGAGGGTCGTAGCCACCGTTGCGCAACACCACGGGGTGAACCATGCCACATCCCATGATCTCCAGCCAGCCGGTCTGCTTGCAGATGCGGCACCCCTCTCCCCGACAGAGCAAACAGTCCATGTCCACTTCGGCGCTGGGCTCGGTGAAGGGGAAGTGGCTCGCTCGGAAGCGGAGCCGGCGTTCGGCACCGAACATGCGGCGCACGAAATACTCGACAGTGCCCTTGAGGTCGGCCATCGTGATGTGGCGCCCGACAGCTAGCCCCTCTACCTGGTGGAACTGAATTTCCGAGCGGGGTGTGATTTGCTCGTGACGGTAGCACATGCCGGGCAGAATGATGCGCACAGGCGGCGGGTTATCGGGGTCCACGGCGGCGAACTCGCGCATGGCGTGGATCTGGCCCGGCGACGTGTGCGTGCGCAGGAGCACTTGGTGGCCCTCTTCCTGCCCATCCTGAGGGGTTGTGGTCACGTAAAAGGTGTCCTGCATGTCCCGGGCCGGGTGGCCAGGGGGGATGTTGAGGAGCTGAAAGTTGAACTCGTCCAGCTCTACATCCCTGGCCCGGTAGACTTGAAAGCCCAGCTCCGCAAAGATGTGCTCGATTTCCCGCAGGGTTTGCGTGCTGGGGTGCCATCGTCCCACCGAGGGCGGCCGGCCCGGGAGTGTCACATCAACTGCATCGCGTTGCAGCATCTCCTCCACCTCGGCCCGGCGAATGGCTTCGGCTCGCTCCCGGTAGGCGGCCTCCAAGGCCTGCTTGACCTCGTTGGCAAATCGGCCCACGACGGGCCGTTCTTCGGGCGGCACCTGGCCCACACGGCGCATTAAGCGCGTCAGAGCCCCCCGTCGGCCCAGGAACCGGGTGCGCCATTCGGCCAACTCCCCGGACGTTTGGGCTCGTGCCAGGGCTTCCATGGCTTCGGCCTGCAACGCCTGCAATTCGGCTCGCATTGCTCTCCTCCCATTCCAGTCTCAGGCGCGTTCACCGAGCACAAAAAACGCCCGCCCCCTCGGGGACGGGCGTTGTGAGCCCGCGGTACCACCCCTCTTGCCCGGCCATCCAGCCGAGCCCCTCATCCCCGACGGGCAGCAACATCACCCCCCATCGGGCGCCCGGATAACGGCGGGCCACCCGGAACCCGCTACTGAGGCCATCACGTGCCCGTTCACGGGTCGGCTCGGGAGGGAACACCGGCACACCACCGTGTGAGGGCTTGCAGCCACGGCCCCCACTCTCTGGCCGGCGGCCGAGCTGTGCCGGTTCGTCTCCGTCATTGCCTTTCGCGTCTTTGACGGCTGGCCGTTGATGCTCACACTGAAGTCGAGGCGGATTATAGCGACAGGGAATAGGCACGTCAAGTGTCGGTTGCCCCAGGCGCACCAGGGGCTCCCACCTGTCTGCCCACCAAGAAGAACAGGGGCACCGAGGCCAATTGGGCGGCCACCGAGAAGAGGATCAAGGCAGGCAGGGAACGATCGTAGAGCACGCCCATCAACAGACTGCCCAGAAACCAGGCCAACCCGAAGCCAGCATTGAAGAGCCCGTAGGCCGATCCCCGTCGCCCTTGGGGGGTCATAGTGGCAATGGCCGCACGCAGCACCGATTCCTGTGCCCCCATGCCGACGCCCCAAATGACCATGCCGCCCACAACCACCACTGCGTTCCCCGAGAAGGCCAAAGGGACACATGTGGCCGAGAGGCTCGCCGCCACCATGAGGACGGAGAGCCCGCGGCGGTCGAACCAACGGCCGAAGAGAAGGGCAGCGAGGGCATCCACGCCCATCGTCAGGGCGTAAAGGAGGGGAACCCACGCGATTGGCAGCAGCTCATTGCGCTGAACGTGGTAGGCGATGAGGGGAAAATCAGCGTAGCCCGCGGCCACGAGGACAACGGCGGCCAGGTACAGCCAGTAGGCTCGGCCAAGCCCCTTGGCGTGCAGGGAGGGCGTCGTCGGCTCCAACTCCTGGGGATTTGGGTAGAGGCGGTAGGCCAATCCCAGCGCGGCCAAGGTGAGAAGGGCGGGAACGGCAAGCAGGGCGAAGGCCGGGGCATATCCGCCCCACACGCCAAGGGCAACAGCCACCAGAAGTGGGCCGAATAAGGCCCCAATTTGGTCCATCGCCTCGTGGAACCCAAACCCCCACCCGCGTCCAACTCGCCCAGTGGCATACGAGAGCATGGCGTCCCGCGCCGGAGTGCGGACAGCCTTGCCCACGCGCTCGGCGACGATCAAAGCGGCGGCGAGAGGCCACGTGCCGGCCAAGGCGAGGAGGGGAACAGCCAATACATTCAGGGCGTATCCGCCAATGGTTAGCGCCCAGTACCGGCGCGTGCGGTCACTCGCGTATCCTGAGACAAGGCGCAGGGCGTAGCCAATCAGTTCACCCAACCCGGCAACGGCACCCACCACCGTTCCACCTGCTCCCAGCAGGGCCAAATAGGGACCCACAATGCTGCGCGCCCCCTCGTAGGTGGCGTCGGCAAAGAGGCTAACGAGCCCAAGCAGGATGACAAAACGCCACGCTGATGACTCGGAGAGGAGTGTGGTTACACGCGGGCGCATCTTTCCCCATTCCCCGATGTGAGTTCCCGGCACAGACACCAAAAAGGAGTTGTACGAACAGCTCCCATGCGCTATCATACTCCAGAGTTGACCCGTTCCAACGGTCCTGGGTGCCGGCCAGAAGGCACGGCCCGGACTCATTCAGGACACCCTGGAGAGTTCCCATGACTGAGAGCCGACTGCGAATTGCCCGACTTTTCGGCATTCCGATCTCCGTTGACGCAAGTTGGTTTCTCATCTTCGCGCTCGTGACGTTCTCCTTGGCCTCCTCCTACTTTCCGGCCCGCTATCCCCACTGGTCACCCATGGCGTATTGGATCGTGGGGTTGATCACCAGCCTGCTCTTCTTTCTCTCCGTGCTGCTCCACGAGCTCGCCCACAGCTTAATGACCCAAGCGCTCGGGCAACGGGTTCGCGGCATCACGCTCTTCATCTTCGGCGGCGTGGCTGAGCTGGAGGGCGAACCCCGCCGGGCGATTGACGAGTTCCTGATAGCAGCGGTGGGGCCGGCAACCAGTGTGGCGCTGGGCGTGGGCTTCTTCCTCCTGGGATGGCTTGCCCCAGTGGCCCAGGTGCAGGTGGCCTCCAGATATCTGGGGTTCGTCAACATCCTGTTGGCCCTCTTCAACCTCATCCCCGGCTTCCCCTTGGACGGGGGCCGTATCCTCCGCAGCCTGGTGTGGGCAGTGACCGGCAGCTTCACGCGGGCCTCGCGCATCGCCTCCGGCGTGGGCGAGGTGATTGCTTGGCTCTTCATTCTCGTCGGCGCGTTGTTGGCCCTGCGCGGCCTGGTGTTTAACGGCCTGTGGCTGGCCTTTATTGGCTGGTTTTTGCTCAACGCGGCCCGGGCCTCCTACCGACAAGTGGTGCTCGAGGAAGTCCTCAAGAACGTTCACGTGCAGGATTGTATGCGCACTCATGTGCCCCTCACCTCCCCGGAGGAGACCCTGGCCAGTTTGGTCAAACGCATTCTTCGCGAGGGAGAACGCGCCTATTTAGTGGCTGCTGACGGCCGCGTTCTGGGCATTGTCACCCTGAAGGATGTGCGCAAGGTGCCTCCCGAGGTGCACCCGGTGACTTCGGTGGTGCAAATTATGACGCCCACGGCACGGCTGCGCACTGTGCCACCGTCGGCCACCCTGTGGGATGCTTTTCGGATCATGACCGAAGAGGACATCCATCAAATTCCTGTGGTGGACGAGCTCCACCGCCTGTTGGGACTTGTGCGGCGCAACGACATTTTGCGGCACATGCAAATGCGGTCAGAACTTGGCCACATGTAGCTTCCTACCGGCGATATCGTTCCACGTTTTGCAAGTGTTCCTCCAACGTTCGGGCGAAGACGTGGGTGCCGTCCCCTCGGGCCACGAAATAGTAGAAATCGGTAGGGGGGGCCAAGGCCACTGCCCGAATGGCAGCTAGGCCGGGGTTACAGATGGGGCCAGGAGGGAGTCCTGGGTATTTGTACGTGTTGTAAGGGGAGTCCACCTCCAAGTCCTCCAAGGTCAGGGGCCGTTTCCACCATGTGCCTTGGTCCTCCTGGTAACCAAGGGCGTATTGGACGGTGGGGTCCGCGTTTAATAACATGCCATCACGCCAGCGGTTCTCGAAGACGCCCGCGATGAGCGGGCGCTCATCGTCCACCACCGCCTCGCGCTCCACCAAGCTGGCGAGGATGATGCCCTCGTATAACGTCATGCCCTTGGCAGCCATGCCCTCCCGGAGCTCTTTGGTCACCCGCCGGTCAAAGGTGGCCAGTTGCATTCGGATGAACGCCTCTGGATCAGCTTCACCCTTGACAACACGGTACGTGTCCGGGAAGAGAAAGCCCTCCAAGGTAGTGCCGGCAGGCACGTCCTGCAAGAAGGGGAACTCCTCTCGAAAGCGCGCCGGATCACGCACCAGAGCCAAGTAGGCGTCGGCCGAGAAGAGCCCTTGGGCTTCCAAGTGTGTGGCGATCTCCTCGGCTCGCCACCCCTCCGGGATGGTGATCACGATCTCCTCAGGACGCCCGGCCTGAAGGGCCAGAATGATCTCGTCCATCGTCATGGTACGGCGCAACTGATACGTGCCGGCGGCCAGTTTCTGGTCGGCGCCCCGGTAGACGAGGAGCCTGCGGAAGAGGTTGGCATCGGTGATGAGCCCTTCTGCCTCCAAGCGGTGTGCGATGGTCACAGCGGTCTCACCCGGTTCGACCACGAAGATCACCGGCGTATCATCATCGCCGGCCGGCCGCATGAGGTCATCGCGGCGAAAGGCCAAGTAGAGGCCAATAAGGCGCTGTTCCAAGCTCTTGGGGTCTTCGTCCAGCACCGTCTCTGCTTCGGTCTCCGATGCCACGCCCCTCAGCGGCGGCGGGGCAAGCAGGCGGGTAACTCCCCACAGGGCGCCCAATCCCACCCCGGCAACCACGGCAGCGACCATCACCAGGGCCAGCACCGCCCGCCCAAGGGCCCTCGGCTTCCGCCGAGTCGCAGGATGGGATGGGGATACAGGGCGGAAGTCAACCGCCTCCTTGCCGGCCATCTGTCGGCGGAGGGCCAGGTGTCGGTCTTGCAACTCGCCACGCCGGCGGCGCAAGGTGGCCATCAGGGCTTCGAGTTCGGCAATGGCCTTCTTGTCGGGCCGTCTCTCCTGGCGGAGCTCATTCCACCGGGCAGCCGCCTCGCGCAGCTCCTGCTGGACGCGTTGTAGTTCGCCGACCACGTCGGCCAGTTCCCGTTCCAGTTGATTCATGGACAACCTGTTACTCCTCTTGGCCTTTCCGTTTGGTTCCGGGGGAGGAGACTCGCCGGGCACTGACACCAGCTTGCTCGAAAAAATCCTGAAGAATCAAGGCCGCAGCCACGGCGTCCAAGCGGTGGCGGCGCGCCTTTCGGCGAGTGCCGGCGGCGATCATCTGGTGGAGGGCTTCTTGGCTGGTGAAGCGCTCGTCCCACAGGTAGACGGGCAGCGACGTCGCCGCAGCCAGTGCTTCCGCAAAGGTGCGGCTCTTGCGGGCCTGTTCGCCTTCCGTGCCGTCGGCGTTGAGAGGCCATCCGACCACGATCTGTTCGGCCCCTTCGCGCTCGGCGATGGCCACGATGCGTTTGACGAGGGAAACCATGTCACCGTGGGGGAGAACGGCCAGCGCACGGGGCACATAGCCCAGGCTGAAGGCCACACCCACCCGGCACTCCCCGTAATCAATGCCCAATGTGGGACGCTTGGTCTCCTCCCTGGCCACATTATCCTCCCGGTGACGGGGGCAGGGCAGCCACCCGCACGGTGATGCGCAGGGGCAAGTAGGGCATTCGGGACCACCAGGCTGGCGAGAGGTCAATCCCGGGGTCGGCGGCGAGGGGCAAGCGCTGCACCAACACGGCATAGGCCTCATCTACGGGCTGACCTCGCACCAAGTCGCGCACGGCGTTGCCGTCAATGCGCGCGGCCGTGACCCCGGTGACGGTAGCCGTCACGCGCATCTCACCGTCGCCCAGGGGTTCACCGCTCATCAACTGGACGCGAAAGCCCTCTTCCAGGAGAATGCGGTCTGGAGGAACTTGAGCCTGAACGGTCCGCCTGCCCACACGCAGCACGTCGCGCTGGTTCACAATGAGCCCGGAAGCGCGCAGCCGGTATTGGAGCATCAGCACGTCGGCCTGTTCGTCTACCAGGCGGTCAAAGGTTTCGGTCACCGGCTCGATGGTGACGCTTCCCGGCACCAGCACAAAGCCCTCGGGCACAGCTCGCTCCAAGGCCGTGCGGGCCTCCTGGGCTAAACGTTGGGAGAGTTGAGCGCGCAATTGGTCCTTGTCGGCCGCCGTGACCACCTGGACTTGGCGCACAGTTCCACCCTGAGTGGGCTCGGGGTTGAAGACACGCACAGCCGTAGAAGCAGGACCCTCTACCTGGTTAATCAACATAGCGCCCACGTTGCCCGTGGGTCCAGGGTTCAATGCCTCCACCGGCACGGACACGCGACCGTTGGCGGGCACTACAGCGTCTTCGGTGGTACGAAAGCGGATGGGGACGGCGGCGCTGGTGCGCACGATTGTGCCGGCCGGAATGGGCACGTCTTGGGGCAAGAGGTTGACAAACGTCACAGCGCCTGTGGCCGGCTTATCCGGCACATCCTTGCGCCCGCTGGTCGCGGTCTGGGCTGTGCCCTCAACGGTGATCACGTGGCGCTGGGCCGGAATGCGCCCCTGTCGCAGGAAAACGCCTTCAGCCCTCACGTCGGCGGTGAACTCGAAGGGCACGTTCAGCTCGGACTGGGCGGGGATCAGGGTGATCGTGGCCGCCGGGACCACGAGCACAGCGCCGGCCACGATCACGATCAGTACGCCGAGCACCAGGCCCAAGAGCACGAACCGGTCCACCCAGTTGGCCGGTGCCCCGAGCTGTTCCCGACGGGCGAGCACGGCCTCACGCCCCCGTTGCCAGTCCAGGGGAGCCCGGTAGTGGCCGTTAGTGGAATCCAACGCATTGGCCGAGGGCTGACGCCACCGGTCGGCCTTTTGGGCAGCCCCCACAGAGCGAAAGGTCGCCAGGCGGATGTCACGGGCCAGCTCACGCACGTCAGGGTCCCGCGTCACCAGGGCAATGTCCACTCCGCGGTCGTGAGCCTGTCGGGCGATGAGCTTGAGCCGCACCAACGAGCGAAAAGCCCTGTGACCGCGGGGCACGACCAGCACTAGGCGCTCGGCCTGCGCGCGGGCGATGATGCCCCGCACGGCGTGAACGTCCTCATTGCCTTCTAAGTGGACGATCTGTTCGGTTCGAGCCATCTCGCTCATTGGACGCTCACGACCCGTTCACCCTGCCACCGCCTGCCACCCACGCCAGGCTACCTCTTCTACATCATCTGGCCGGTAGGCCGTCCAAGCCGCCAATGCCGCGATGGCCACCTGTTCCGGAGTTTGCAGGAGGCCGTGGGGGTCCCGTGTGCCGTGGAGTCGATTGGGGAGGAGACGGTCCACGGCGGGCCGCGTCGGAAACGGCAGAGGGGACGTCCAATTTCTCCGCCGCAACACGGAGAGGATCTCAGGCAGGCGCCCTCCTCCTCCGAAAATGTAGATGCGTGGGGGCAAGGGAACCGAAGCTGCCAGGCGAATGAGCACCTGCTCCACTTCGTCGGCCCAATCCTCAACAGCCGCCTCCAACACGTCGGCCAGGCGCGCGCGGGCATCGGGCGCGCCGTGACCGAGCGCGTATTGTCGTTTGGCCACCTCGGCAGCACGCTCGGAGATGCGCAGGGCCGCACGGATGCGCGCGGTGAAGAAGTGGCCTCCCTTCAACACATCGGCCGAGCGGCTCAGGCGGTGATGCTCCACCAGGCCAATGGCCGTGTGAACCTGGCCCACGTCTACCAACACGGCCTCGGCCACTGGGAGCACGCGCGCGACCGCCTGCAAGGCCGGCACCACTTCCATGAGCTCCAGCTCCAGGTCAGCCACAACTTGGTGGAGTACGTCGAGGCCAGTCTCAGGCCAGGTGAACCCACAGGCGGCTACACTGAGGGTGGTGCCGGCAGGCCCGGGAAAGGTGACGAGCTGACGGGAGCCCACAGCAGCGCCCACAAACTCCACCGTGACCAGGCGCCGGCGGACGTGATCTTCAGTCTCCAGTTCGTGCACTCGGTCGATGACCCGCCGACAGATACGCTTCCAGGCGCGCTCGAACTCCTCAGCGGAGAGAGGAGTCCGGGGGCGCTCGCGCTTGACGTCGAGCACCACCGGCACTGTCTCCAACAGCGGGCCGCTCACGCAGACGAGGGCCGCGTCGGCGATGGCCGGCAGGGCGTTGTAGCGGGTGGTCTCCTGTTCGGCGGCTGTGAGCGCTGTCTCGGCCAAGCGCAGGATCACGTCCCGGCGCACAGCGTGTCCTGGTTCCACGAACCCTGTCTTGCCCGCGGCCGTGCCGTAGCCCAGGACTTCAGCCCCGTCAGGGGTCATCTCGACCAACAAGGCACGCGCGCCACTCGCGCCGAAGTCGAGCAGCGCGCGTCGCTGGGATTGGTTTTCAGCAGGCGGCCGGGTACGACGCGGTTTTTGTTCTCTGGCCATCAGGTTCCTGTCAAGGCTTGACAACAACGGTTTCATCCCAACAGAGAGGAGCCGGCGGAAGAGTTCCTGCCGGCCACTTGAGGTTCAGGGGTACCCCACATTTTGGGAACACGAGCGCTAACATCCTTGCAGCCACCCACGCCGGGAAGCTATGGGCAGGAAGGTTCATTCAAGCCAACATCTGGCGCACGATGTCGGGCACCTGTTGGAGCGCCTCGGGCAACTTGGTGGCGTCCCGTCCGCCGGCCTGGGCCATGGTGGGCCGGCCGCCGCCGCCACCGCCCATCAGTTGGGCCACATGTTTGGCCAGGTGGCCGGCGTGGAGGCCACGCTCGGCCAGGTCGGGCGTCACTGCGGCCACAAGGAGGGGTTTTCCGTCACTGACCGTGCCCAGGACAGCCACGCCAGAGCCCAGGCGGTCGCGCACCAGATCAGCCAGATCGCGCAGATGTTCGGTGCCCAAGGCCTCCACTCGAGCAGCCACCACCGGCACACCGTCCACGCGGCTCTGGTGATGCTCCACCAGTTCCCGGACCTGAAGGCTGGCCAGCTTGCGCCGCAGGTCGGCAATGATCTTCTCCCGTCGATGCAATTCCACATCCAAGGTGCGCACGTGGGCGGGCAGCCGCTCTGCCGGCACGCCCAATGCACGGGCCATGTCGTTCCAGTGGTCGAGGTGTTCGCGGATGTATTCAGTGGCTTTGCGGCCGGTGTAGGCCACAATGCGCCGAATACTGTTGCCGATGCTGCTCTCGCTCACAATGAGGAAGGGGCCGATTTGACCGGTGTGGATGACGTGGGTGCCCCCGCACAGCTCGGCCGAGTAGATCTCCCCCCGGCCGTTGCGCCCATCAGGGCTGCCGATGCGAAGCACGCGCACCGTCTCGCCGTACTTCTCGCCGAAGAGGGCCGTCACCCCCTGGGCCATGGCTTCCTGGCGGGGCATGTACTCCCACGTGACTGCCTCGTCGGCCATGATGTGCTCGACGACCTCCTGTTCAATGCGCCTAAGCTCCTCGCGGGTGACTGCTTGAAGGTGAAGGAAGTCAAAGCGCAGGTAGTCGGGTGCTACGAGCGAGCCCCGCTGTTCGGCGTGTTCGCCCAAGACGTTGCGCAAGGCCCGGTGGAGGAGGTGTGTGGCGGTGTGGTTGCGCATGATGTCCCAGCGGCGTTCCACGTCCACGGAGGCCCGAGCACTCTCCAGCTCCCGGATAGTGCCCTCGACGACAGTCCCGAAGTGGACCCACAAGTCCTCACGGGCGCGCTGCACGTCGGTGATCAGCACACGGCCGTAGTCCGTTTCGACGATGCCCGCGTCGGCCACTTGACCACCCCCTTCGGCGTAGAAGGGGGTGACACTGAGCACAAGTTCCACGGTATCGCCCGCACGGGCCGCCGGAACGCGCTCGCCATCGCGGAAGATGACCAGAATCTGCGTTGGCACCTCTGTCAACTGGCTGTAATCGTAGCCCACAAACGAGCAGGCCGCATCCACGTCCCGGTACCGGTAGGCCCATTTCTCGGTGTCGAAGGCGCTGGCCGCACGGGCCTTGGCCCGCTGTTCGGCCATGGCGCGGTCGAACCCCGCGCGATCCACGGAGAAGCCCCGCTCCTCGGCGATGAGGCGGGTCAAGTCATAGGGGAACCCATACGTGTCGTAGAGGCGGAAGGCTTCTTCGCCGGGCACCACGTGCTCCCCCCTCTGTTCGAGCCGGTCCAACAACTCGTCGAGGAGGGCGGTGCCCGTCTCGAGCGTCTGGCGGAAGCGCTCTTCCTCCTGAGCCAGGACTTGGAGGATGAAGTCTTGCCGCTCCTTCAGCTCCTGGTAGTGGTGGCCGTATTCGTCGATCACCGTTTCGGCCACTTGGGCCACAAAGGGGTCGTCGAAGCCCAACTGATGGCCGAACCGCATGGCCCGCCGCAAGATCAGACGCGCCACGTAGCTGCGCCCTTCGCTGCCGGGCAGCACGCCGTCGCCCACCAGGAAAGTGGCTGCCCGCAGGTGGTCGGCAATTACCCGGTAGCCAATCGTGTTGGCCTGGCGGTCGGCGTCCGTGTGGCCTAGCAGCGCCTGGATGCGGTCCATGATGGGCAGAAACAGGTCAGTCTCATAGGTGCTCCGGACCCCTTGCATCACCATGGCAATGCGTTCCAGCCCCATGCCCGTGTCAATGGAGGGTTTGGGCAAGGGGGTCATGTTCCCATCGGCGTCCCGGTCGAACTGCATGAAGACCAGGTTCCAGAGCTCGACGTACTCGTCGTCGCGGTTGACACCTTCGGCCGTCTGTTGATCGAGGGGCCCCAAGTAGTAGTGGATCTCGGAGCAGGGGCCGCACGGCCCGGTCTCCCCCATTTCCCAGAAGTTCTCTTCCTTGCCGAAGCGCAAGATGCGCTCCGGGGGGAGGAAGCGTGTCCAGTACTCGAACGCCTCATCGTCATCCAGGTAGACCGTTGCCCACAGGCGCTCCACAGGCAACTGGAACACGTCCGTAAGCAACACCCAGGCGTACTCGATGGCCTCTTTCTTGAAGTAATCGCCGAAGCTGAAGTTGCCCAACATTTCGAAGAAGGTGTGGTGGCGCGGGGATGGGCCTACATTCTCCAGGTCGTTGTGCTTGCCCGAGACGCGCATACACTTCTGGGCAGAAGCGGCGCGCGTGTAGGAGCGTTTCTCCAGCCCCAAGAAGAGGTCCTTGAACTGGTTCATGCCGGCATTGGTGAAGAGCAGGGTGGGATCACCGGCCGGCACCAGTGAGGAGCTGGGCACGATTTCATGGCCCAACTCCGCGAAGTACTCCAGAAATGTCCGGCGGATATCGTGACTTGACTTGGGTACACTCATTGCTTTCACCCTACCTGTGCCCTCGCGTTGACCGGCCGACCCGCTTGTATGTTTTGGATTGTAGCGGAAGGCGCACATCGTGTCAAAGGTCTGAAGGTCACAAGAGCAGCCGGATTCGCCCCGTGCGGCCTCTGCCGGTCACGGGGTGTGGACATGCTGCTGAAGTGAAACAGGGGCAGGGGTAACCGGTCAGGCCAGAAAATCACCAGGCGCCCTCCGGCTTCTTTCAAGCCAGCCCTCGACGCCTGGTCACCAAGAGGCCACCGATGCGGGAGTATTCACTTGGGCCTCCTGCCGGGCAACTCAACAAGGTGTCGGAGCAGGAAGAAGAGATTGGCCGGCCGTTCGGCCAGGCGGCGCATGAAGTAGGGATACCAGTGGGTGCCGTAGGGCACGTAGATCCGCACCGTGTACCCCTCGGCGGCCAACTCGCGCTGGCGACGGCGGCGAATGCCGTAGATCATCTGGAACTCGAACGCTTCCGGGCCGATGCGCTGCTCGCTCACGTAGTCGAGTGTGGCGCGGATCATGGGCTCGTCATGGGTGGCGATGGCGGCGAAGAACCCCGTTGCCCGGGCCTCTGGGCCCAACATGAGGCGCATCAGGCGCACGAAGTTGGCGTCCACGTCCTGCTTCTGGGGAAAGGCCACGCCGGGGGGCTCAGCATAGGCGCCCTTCACCAGCCGCACCCGCCCCCCAATGGCGATGAGATCGCGTATGTCGTGCTCGCTGCGGTAGAGGTATGCCTGAATGGCCACGAGCACGTTGCGGAACCCCTCCCGGAGGAGGCGCTTGTAGAGGCGGAGGGTGGCCTCCACGTAGGGGCTGGCTTCCATGTCAATCTCCACGCTGTTCCCGTGCCGGTCGGCCACCTCGACGACGCGGCGCACGTGCTGGTAACAGAGTTCCTCGTCCACATCCAGCCCCATGCCCGTCAGCTTGAGGGAGACATCACTGTTGACCCCTTGGGCCCGGATGGCCTTCAACAGGCTCACGTACTCCTCGGCATGGGCACGGGCCTCGTCCGGGTCGTTGACGCTCTCCCCGAGGTAGTCAAGGGCGACGGCCAGCCCATCGGCGTTCAGGGTCCGCGCCACGTGCAGGGCCTCACCACGGGTCTCCCCGGCCACAAAACGGCGGGTCATGCGACGCACCGGCCCCACGCGGGAAACGGTCGTCTCCACGGGGCGACTTTGGGAGAGGGTGAGGAAGAGTTGGCGCATCATGGTGACACTCCTTTGTGTCTTACCGCACCACGAAGGGGAGGAACACTCGGCGTTCGGTTTCCCCATATTGCGGGGGCAGGTCATTGCCCCGAACAACTCCCAAGGGCTTATATTCCGTGTATCCCGGAAAAATGGCGCCCAAGTTGGGGTTCTGTAGCCGACGGATGACGATCTCGCTCAACACTTGGCGGTAGTCGGTTGTCACGGCCAAGTCTGCCCGGTCGTAGAGCTGGTCCTCGTGGAGGCCGGGCCACCGACCGTGGAGGCCGCCGTTGACCTGGTTGCCCAGCACCATCATGACATTGCCGTGGCCGTGGTCGGTGCCCCCGTTGGCATTTTCGCGCAGCCGTCGCCCGAACTCACTGAGCACCACCACAGTCAAGCGGTCTGTGTAGCCCACGTCGAGGTCGGTGTAGAAAGCCGTCAGCCCTCTGGCCAGCTCGTCGAGCAGTGAGGCGAAATACCCGCCACTACCGTCACCCTGGTAGGCGTGCGTGTCCCAGCCACCTAGGTCAATCGTGGCCACGTGGAGCCCCACCTCCATCTTGATGAGCTGGGCGAGCACCTTGAGCTGGTTGCCGAAGCTGGTGTCCGGGTAGACAGCCCCATTGGCCGGGGTATACGAGGGCGGCTTGCGGGCTTCGACGATGTCCACCAAGTCCAGCGTCTGGACGCCGGCCCGGTGGAGCCACGATGTGGCACTCTGGTACATGTGGCGGAGGGCCAAACGCTGGGCATCGCGGTACTTCCAGTGGCCGTAGAAGGAGAGCGCGTCCAAGTCGTTGAGGGCCACAGCTTGGTCAGCGCCCAGGAGCGCCGTAGGCCTCAGGGTGCCGGCGGCAACGGCCGGCAACAGCAACGCCGAGGAGACGTGGGGGGAGGAGGCCAAGTACCGGGCCAGCCAGCCCGTGCCGGTGTCCTTGCGGCCGGGCGTGCCCAACTCGATGTAGTCCATGGCATCGAAGTGACTACGCGTGTCCACCGTGAGCCCCACCGCCAGCACGAGGGCCAACTTGCCATCCTGGTACAGGTCGTGGAGGGGGGCACAGGCCGGGTGGAAGCCGAATTGGCCGTCAAGAGGAAGGGCTGCGTCACTGCCCGAGGCCGGCACTTGGAGCGACGGGCGCTTGGTCTCGTAATATTGGCGATCATCGCCGGCCAGCGGGGGCACGATGTTGAGCCCATCACATCCCCCTCGCAGGAAGACGATCACCAGGGTTTCCGATGTGGCAGCCGTCTCCGGGTTGGCCCACGCCAGCGCGCCAAACCGCGCGCCGGCCATAGCGGCAATGGCGGCCGAACAACCAACGAGAAACTGACGGCGGGTGAGGTCGGGCATGGGGTTTCCTCCTGGATCAACGCCACTGAAAGTCAGGGCTCATCAACAACAGGGCGATCATGTAGGGCAGGCGTCCCTCGCGCTCATCGTCAGGCAGGGGCAAGTCTGGATTGCGCCCTTGGGCCATGAAGTCCACCACCTCCTGGCGCGTGGCCTCGTCAGGGGGACGCCCCAACACACGTTGGGCCCAGAAATCCACCAGCGCGTTCGGCGTTTGGAGCTCGGCGGGCGTTTGGCCCAGCACGTCGAGCTGCACGCCGTCCAGCCCGACGAAGAGGCGATTGAGAAAGCGCCACCGGTGGAGCAGGGAGATGGAGCCGGTCCACGGCGGGGCCACATCGGGGTACCCGTTGGGCGCCCGCCAGGCGAAGAGGGGCTGGCCCATTTGACCGTACCACCAGAGGAACGAGCCGGTGGGCACCACGTCGGCTTGCAAGGCCCGCAGGGCACTCACCACCAGCTCAAAAGGACGCTTCACCTTGGCCCCCCACGTGGTACGGAACTCCTCAGAGAGCACAATGGTACGCACGACCTGCTTGATCTGATCGGGCGCCTGCCAGTTGGCCGTGAAGACATCGGCCGCCCTTTGGACCAAGCTCTCCGGCGGCGTGTCGCTCACCAAGCGCCGGCAGAGCTTGCGGGCGATGTGACGTCCGGTGCCGGGGTGAGAGGCCAAGGCGTCGAGGACTTCCAGGCCATCTTCAATGCCACGGTCCGGGGGAATATACCGCCCCAGGACTCGTTTCTGAAATCGGTCGTGCCAGTCGTCGTCGTAGTAGAAGAGACCGGTGCTCGGCGCCCCCCAGCGGCCGTCAGCTACCCGCCACCCGGTGAAGCACCGGGTCGTCTCGTACACGTCGTCGTCCACGTAGCCCACGGGGCTATCCGGGTAGCCGGGGACGGTGTCCTGTCGGCGCACGCCCAAGTAGTTCTCAGCCCCCATAGTGTGGAGCTCGAAGAGCTCGCGGGCGTAGTTCTCGTTTGGCCCGGCCCGCGAGCTGGTGGCGTTGTCTAAGTAAAAGAGCATGGCCGGGCTGCGGGCCACGGCCTCCAGGAGTTCGCGGAAGTTGCCCAGCGCGTGGGCGCGGATCACATCCCGGTCGTAGTGGACGAAGACCGGCGCGATCCAATAATCCCACGCGTAGACGTTAAAATGATGGTGCCAAAATTCGACCATGACTTCTAACAACTGGCGTTCACTGTAGATTGCCCGAATAAACATGGCGGCTTCGGTCTCGCGGACGGGCAACGTACGCCACTCCCAAGGGGAACCGGTGAAGTCGGCCGGGGGGGAGCTGCCTCCCACGAAGTGGTCCTGCCACAGAGTTTCCAGGGACTTCTCCAGCGTGCGGAAGTGTTGGGCGGCCAGTCGGGCCTCACAGGGGGTGTCGTCAATGGTATCTGGGGCCAATTGCATGTCCAAGTAAGCGGCCAGTTGCTCCTCCGGGGAGGAGCCCAAGCTGCGGAAGGCTTCCCGGTCGGCAGGGCGGGGACCAAAGGCCAGCCGGTTCAGGGCAATCACGTCGAGGGGCACATCTGTTACGGTCCTGATGGCGTTCACGGCATCACTCCTCTCCCACGTTCCCCGGGGTCAGCT
Source organism: Ardenticatenia bacterium (assembly GCA_030949995.1). Taxonomy (GTDB): domain Bacteria; phylum Chloroflexota; class Anaerolineae; order Ardenticatenales; family Ardenticatenaceae; genus WFWG01. Next base: position 34,997 of record JAUZRY010000079.1, on the reverse strand, counting down.
CATTTCAATGCTAGCCTAGCGTGCTTCCCGGGTGGAGGGCAAGATCGGCTCACGGGAAGAGCGCGCGCCGCACCACCTTGCCCACCAGTGTGCGGGGCAAGGTATCGCGCAGCACAATCTCGTCAGGTACCAAGTAGGACGGCAAGCGGCGGGCCAACCACGTGCGGAGCGTGGCAGGATCAGGGGGATGGCCGGGCTCCGACGGAACGACGGCTGCCTTGACCACCACATCCTGGCCCTGGCGGAGAATAACCACGGCCGCCTCTCGCACGGCAGGGTGTTCGTAGAGGACTTCTTCCACATCGCGGGGCAGAAGCAACGTGCCATCCGGCCCTCGCACCGCGTCAGACCGGCGCTCCACCACTTGGAAGAAGCCGTCGGCGTCCACGCGGGCCAGGTCACCGGTACGCAGCCACCCATCGGGGCGCAGGGCCGCTGCTGTGGCCCGGTCATCCTGCCAGTAGCCCCGCATCACTTGGGGGCCTCGCACCTGGAGTTCGCCGATCTCCCCTGGCCCCAGCACTCGGTTCGGGTCATCCACGGCGACAACGCGGGCATCGGTGTTGGGCAATGGAACCCCAATAGTGCCCACCTTGCGGGTGCCGAAGAGTGGGTTGGCGTGCGTGATGGGCGATGCCTCGGTCAGACCGTATCCCTCCACGAGCCGTCCTCTGGTGAGCTTTTCAAACGCCTCCTGGACTTCGAGGGGCAAGCCGGTGGAGCCGCTGAGACAGGCTGTAATGGAGTCGAACCCGTATCGGCGCACGTCAGGCAGGGCGTTCAGGGCCACGTATATGGCCGGCACGCCAGGGAAGAGGGTTGGCCGCTCCCGCTGGATGGTGCGGGCGACCTGTTCGGGGTCGAATTCGGGGAGCAAGACCACGGAGGCCGCAAGGGCCACGGGCACAGTGAGGCACGTCATTAGCCCATACGCGTGACCGAGGGGAAGAGCGGCCAGCACGACTTCGTGTCCCTCGCGGGCGTTGGCAAACCAGTGGCGGGTTTGCACGGTGTTGGCCACCAGGTTACGGTGTGTGAGCATCACTCCTCGGGAGGGGGGGCTGTTGTGCCGCCGGTGAGGAGAATGGCGGCCAGTTCGTCAGGGGCGATGCGCAGGCGGGGGCGCGCGTAGCCGGCGGCGCTCAACCACTCGTGCCACCGGATCACGTTGTCGACCTCATCGAGCCGGTGATGTCCACGCCATCCCATGCGCCCCACCTCGTCGCCGCGCCCGGTGAGCACCAACACCCGATCTCCTGTGCGCCGAAGGGGCCACAGGTCGGCTGCCCGCTCGGCCTGGTCGTCCAGGGCCACGAGCACACGGGCGTCGGCCATCTCGAGCAGACGGTGGACCTCGTCGTCGGGCAGACGCGGGTCAACGGGCACGATTACGGCCGCCGCGCGCCAGGCGCCAAAACAGGCGATGGCGAACTGGGGCACGTTGGGCAACAGCAGCGCGACCCGATCACCCTGTTGCACCCCCAACCCCAGCAGGGCATTGGCACACCGGTTCACGCGCTCCTCGAACGCCTTGTAGGAGATGGTCCGCCCCTCGAAGCGCAAGGCTGGCCGGCGGGCGAAACGGCGCACAGCCCCGTCCAGGAATCGGTGCAGGGGTTGGTCGGGCACCACAATAGTGGCCGGCACGCCGGGATCGTAAAAACGCACCCAGGGGCGTTCGGCCGTCAGGGGGGCCGTGTGGGAGGTGGCGTCGCGCCAACTGAGGGGCACAGGGGTCAGGAAACGGCGAATGGCCCGGGTCACCGCATCAGCCCGCTCAAGCTGCACCAAGTGGGCCGAGACCGGCACGATCACCTCTTCGGCGTGGGGCAACAGGCGGGCCACGCGGCGGTAATCTCCCTTGGGAAACACGATGTCCCGATGGCCCTGAATGACCAAGGCCGGCTGATCAAGGGCCGGAAACACCTGGTCCCCATCCCACCGGCACATGGCCTCAAAGTACATGGATTTGAGCACTCGCGCGGGGGCAAAGAAGTGGCGTTTCAGCACACGGCGCACACGCTCGAGGAACGGGGCCGGCAGCCGAAAGACCCACTCCAGCCCCCGGTGAAGCCGGAGACGCGCGGCTGTGGCCACAAGCACGAGGCGTTCCACGTCCTGGGGATGGCGATAGGCGTAGAGGGCCGCCAGGGCACCGCCAAAACTGTGGCCCAGGAGCACAAAGGGACGCTCCACGTCCAAGGCGCGAAGCGCCCGCTCGATGTCGGTCACCAGGGTATTCACGTCGTAAGGCCCCGCCGGACAATCGCTCAGGCCATGACCGCGAAGGTCAATGGCAATGACCCGGTTCTCGGCCGCCAGCGCTTGGAGCTGGGGGGCCCACTGGAGGGCGTGGCCGCCGAAGCCGTGCAGGAAGACCAGTGTGCGCTGGATAGCCTGAGGGGCTACGTCAATGGCGCTCAGGCGGACAGGCGGCTCTCCGTCCACCACCGTCACTTCTCGCCGGTACAGGTTCAAGTCAAGGTCCACGGCCACCCCCTGGTCCTCGTGGGGATTGGATCGGCGCAACACCCACAGGGCCTTCCACGCACCTCAGCACACCGCGCTCACTTCTCCATCTGCTTCAGGGCCTCATACGCCGGACGCACGACGGTGTTCGGGTAAACCGGGTAGGTGATGCACCAGTAGTATTGCTCGTCATTTTCCGTCCAATCCGGGTTACAAATGTAGATCAGGGACATGAGCCCGATCCAAGGGCTCCAGTTCCGCTTGGCGAACCGGTACGCGCGCACCAAGTAGTCGGCCTGTTGCTCCTCGGTCACCGCATGCCAGTAGTAGGGGGAATCAGGGCGTGGGTCAGTCGTCCATCCCATTTCCAAGATAGCCACTTGGCGGCCGGTGTCACCATAGCGTTCCATGACTTCTCGCAAGTCCTCCACGCGGCGGAAGGTGAACCACCGCCCCCGCCCGTAGAGGTCGGGGTTTGCCTCCACCTCGTCCGGGCTCACCTCCGGAGGAGCCTTGTAGCCGGGCGCATGGGCCCCCAACACGTCGAAGTATCCCTCGCTGTCCCCTCCCATCGCGCGGTACATGCCGTCCAAGTACTCCACGTCGTTCATGGCCACGGGCATGGGCCCCCCCGTAGGCGTGAGCCCGGCGCTGATCACGATGGCATTGGGGTCGGCTGATTTGATCACCTCGTAGGCCATTTTGAGAAGCTGCACGTACTCGGCCGGGTTGGGCGGCTGATTGCACCACTCGCGGGCCAAGTTGGGTTCGTTCCAGATGGCATACGCGGCGATCTTGCCCCGGTAACGTGACGCCAGGGCCCGCAGGAAGTCAGCGTAGTCCTGGGGGTTGAGAGGGGGCCCCATCTCGCCCGGGCCCGCGCAGTTGGGGTTTGCCCAGGCGGGCTGGCGGTCCACGCGGGCCAAGATTTTGAGACCGTACTTGTCGTGGGCCAACTGCACCACAGTGTCAGCCCGCGACCAGTCGAAGACTCCCTTGCCCGCGCCCTCGATCTCACGCCAGGCAAAATCCTGTTTGACCCACTGGAACCCGGCTTCCTTGATGAGCTGTACGTCCCGATCGGCCACCTCGGGGCGCCACCAGAGGAAAGCCTGCATCCCGTACTCGGGCGAGGCCATGAAACGCTTCACTGCCCCGGGCGCCGGTGGCGAGGGCTCGGGCATTTCTCCGGGCGCCGTTGGCTCGGCTTGCCCCCCGGTGGCCGCCGGCGATGTGGTGGGCGTCGGGGGGGTGTCGGTGGGGGGAGTGGTCGCGGGCACGGCGTCGGCCTGCGCCCCACCTTCGTCCGCGCGGGCCGGGGCCATAGGCGTCTCACTGCCGGCGGGGTTCACAGGCGTGAAGGTGGGCTTGAGCGCCTGGGCCACCACCTGGCTGAGCGTGGGCGTTGATGGGGGTGGTGTGGCTGCCGAACGCCCACAGGCGGCCAGGAACACCATTCCGGCAAACAGGAGCATTCGCAGCGTGTGCCACATGGGCTTCACCTCGCTCACAAAATAGGCCAACACGGCGAGCCCGGCAGCTTGAGCCGCCGGGCTCCAAACGCCCGCGCGCGGTTTATCGCTTGGGCATGTTGGCAAGGGCGTAGTAGGTGGGCAACGGGTTCCCGAACTCGTCCACGATGCCCCACTGGGCCTGTTCAGAGCCAGGAGCCACCATCTTGAAGTTGAGGTTCCAGAGGAACATGCCTCCGACCCATCCCCAGTTGCGGGCCATCTGATACGCCTGCACCGTCCACTTGGCCTGTTCCTCATAGGTGTTGTCGTCGGCATAGCCGTAGGCCTGGTTGACAGCCGGCCCCACGGCCCACCCGAATTCCGTGGCCCAGATCTTCTTGTTGGCGTCCCCGTTGGCCACCATCACGTTGCGATATCCCTCCATCGTGCCCCGGAAGCACCAAGAACGATGTCGGTTGTCAAACGGCCCCCGGAACTTGGCCGTGGGGTCCTGAACCGTGCGCCAATCAGCGTCCACAGGGCAGTTGTAGCCGCTCGGGTGGGCGCCAATGGCGTCGGAGTACTGCCGCAGGCCAAAGTTGTACATTTCCTGGAGGTATTCCACGTCGTCACGGGCGAGGTTCCCCACATTGCCTGCCGGCGTGAGGGCCCCACTGACGACGATCATGCTGGGACAGGCTTCCTTGATGGCCCGATACGCCGGTTTGAGCAAGTCCATGTAGGCGGCCGCACTCAAGGGCTGATTGCCCCACTCGTAGTGGAGGTTCTGCTCATTCCAGACTTCAATGGCGTCCACGCCCTTGCCACAGTAGCGCGCGGCCACGGCCCGCACGAAGTTGGCATAGGTCTGTGGGTCGGCGGGCGGTCCCTCCACGCTCAGGTCAGCGCCCGGCGGCCGGGCCCACTTGGGCGCCTTGACGATGGAGAAGAGCACCTTGATGCCATGAGCCCGGGCAACGTCCACAATTGAGTCCATCTCGCCCCATTGGATTTGACCGGGGGGCCGGCTCAAAGACCTTCCACTCGATTTGCTGCTTGACCCAGTTGAAGCCCAACCCCTGAATCATGCGCATAATGCGCGCCTTGTCCTGGTAGATCAGGTGGGCCTGAATGCCGTAGGCCATGGGCCCACTGGGCGCTGTGCTGGGCGGCGGGGGCGAGGACGGCGGCGGCTTCGTGCCGGCCTGGTTTCCGCCTCCCTGATTGCCACCGCCCCCACGGGGACGTGGTGTGGGCGTCGGGGGCACAGGCGTGGGAGAAGGTGCCGGCGTAGGCGTAGGGGTGGCGGTCGGCTCGGGCGTGGCCGTCGGCACCACAATGCGCTGCGCCGCGGGATCGCCATAGGTTGTGGCCCCGCCGTCGTCGGAAATGGCCACCGCGATCTGATAGACCCCCGGTTCCTCCGGTGCCCGGAGCATCACCTCGCCGGAATCCAGGGACTGCACTTGGGAGGAAATCTGCTCTCCCCGTTCGTTGCGCAGTTGCCACACGAGGGCGAATTGGTTCTCGAAGAAGGGGAGGGAGCCGCTCCCTTGGCGGTATTCGGCCAACAAGTCCCACACGCGCGGGTCCGCGTACTCGGCGTCAGGCACCACGACGCCGCCCACAGCGTACCGTCCCACGATGTCGAGCTTCCGGCCTAGGCTGGCGGCATTGGCCAGGACAATGACACGCCATTGCCCGTCAGGCGAAGTGGACGTGAATTGATACGTCTGGGTCGTCGGATCGTCGCGCACATTGTCGTCCTGAAAGGCGTTCACCACCAGGCGCACGGGCTGGCCAGGCATGGCCATCCCCTGTTCGACGCCGGCCAGGCGCACCTGGCTGAGCGCCCGAACAGCTTCCTCGTAGCGAATCGGCATGGGCTCCCCATCCTGGGTGAGATCGTAACTGGCAGTCGGCACCACCACGGCCAACTTGTACCGGTTGACCTTGCCCGTTACCCAGGTGAGGAGAGCGTCCACGTCACCGCCGGGCACCCAGGCCTCGGGGTTCACAGGCGCCGTCAGGTGCACTTGGTCAGCAGCCTGGCCAATGGCCACCAGGTCATAGGCCCCGCTGTCAAACTCGTCTTCGGAAATGCGGCGGGGAGTGGGCACCCGCACCACCAATAGTTTCCCCTGCTTGTGTAGCCGATCGGCCAGCGTGCGCACGAACACGGTGAAGTGCTCGCGGAGCGTTGGGTCCACATTACGGTAATCCACTTCGATGCCGGCGTATCCGCGCTCGTTCACCAAGGCCACGATCTGGTCCACGTGGCTCTGCCAGACATCGGGCTGGATGAGGAGGTTGTCCGTCCAATCGCTTCGGATGATGCCGTCTGCCTGGCGGTTGTGGAGTACGGCACAATCACGGCCCCGCTATCACGCAGGCCCTCCGGCTCGGCCATAAGCTGGCTAATCGTGCCATCTTCATTCATCATGTAGAGCCTGGGCGACGCTTCCGTCAACGCGGGGCCAGCTCGGGCCACGAAGTCCCCTGTTCGTTGAATGTCCGCGCCCACGGAGGCCACCGTTCGCTGGGCTTGGACCACGGCAAAGGTGCGGGGCACGCGGTTCAGGCGCAGCTCCAGCTGTTCGTCCTCGGCATAGAGTTTGTGTGGTAACCACGCCCACTGGTCACCAGTCCACTCGTACACGTCAAGCACCACGTAGGGCTCGGCGTCGTTGGGAATGGGGATGTTGATGACCACGGCCGTTGGCTCTTCGCCCTTGAGACGCACTTGATAAATGGGACTTTTCAGAACAAGCTGCGCCGGCAGGGCCGCCGCGGCCGAACGCAGCGCTGTGGAGACGTTGCCGGCCAGGAACTCCACCCGCGGCACGCTGCTCATGGTCGCCTTCACCGGCTTCGAGAGGCCTTCGGCCAAGAACACCACTTGGGTGCCGTCTGGGTCATTGACTGAGCCACCACTTTCGGGAATGGCGACGAATTCGTTGTCCAGCACCCGCTCGCCAATGGAGATAGGGGGCAACCAGAGAGCGGCCACCAGCAGGGCCGGGATGACGATAAAGGAGAGGATCAGACTGGTTGCCCTGCTCTCCAAGAGCACTGTCAACGTCTCAAGAATCGGGTTTGGTTCACGCTGCCATTCCATGTTCGCGCTCTCCTCCCACATGTTCACTCATCGGCTCTCGACCCAACGCGGACAAATAAAAAACCATCGATCAACGATGGTTCAGGCCGTCGACTCAGCACCTATTTGCCCATTCTGCTGAAACAAAACATACGCCGGGTGTGCGCACAATCCACACAGCACCCTGCCTCCTGAGCGCTTCCGCCAGCCCATGACCGTGTGCCGGCAGAACACGCCCCACCACGTTTCATCCCGAACGTCTGTTGTCAGCTCTGCCCCCCAAGGCCAGACACAGTCCCCAGGGGTTCCGTTCGCTCCGGGCCCCGTTTGGTGCCTCTTTTCCGGGTGCAACACGTCACAGGGCCGGATTTTACCACAAGCCTCTGGGAACGCCAAACCCTCCTCGGGAGCACCCAATGACCAGGTGGCGATGTTTCACTTCCCGTTGAGGGAGAAAGCACATTTTTGCGTGTTTGGACTCTTTTCCTATAATGACGTGCGCTTCCACACCCTGCGAGCCGGTCCCCGCTTCCTGTGCGAGCAGAGTTGTACCTCGGCGGGCAAAGCGTGCATCGGCCAATGGTGGTGGGAGCTGCGTGAGGGGAGCGCTTGTGAGCGGGGAACACCACGCAGCACAACAAGATGATACCGGCGTCGTAGCGGCCACCGGCACGGCTCACGTCGCCCGTGCTGCTGTGCTAGTGATGGCCGCCTTCCTCTCCAGTCGCTTGTTGGGCCTCCTGCGGGACGTGCTGATCGCCCGCCACTTCGCCACCTCCCCTGAGCTGGCCGCTTACGTGGCCGCTTTTCGCATCCCCGACCTGCTCTTCGTCTTAGTTGCCGGGGGAGCCCTGGCCTCAGCCTTTATTCCCACCTTTGCCGCCTACCAAGCCCGCGGCGACATCGAAGGGGGGGTGGCGGTTGACGTGCGCCGTGGCTACCTGGCTCACGTTGATTGTGGGCGTGTTGACCACCGGAACGGCGTTGTTGGCCCCATGGCTTGTGGCCCGCGTGCTGGCACCCGGCTTTCCTCCGCATCTCCAGGAGTTGACAGTTCGCCTCATGCGCTTGATGCTGGTCTCCACGGTCATTTTCAGCCTGAGCGGCCTGGTGATGGGCGTACTCCACGCCCACCGCCGCTTCCTGTTTCCCGCCCTGGCGCCGGCCTTCTACAACGTGGGCATCATTCTGGGCGTCTTGGCACTGGCTCCCCGGTGGGGTGTCTACGGATTGGCCACAGGCGTCGTGGCCGGCGCTGTGGCCCACTTGGGCGTCCAGCTCCCCGCCGTGTGGCGCCTGCAGCCGCAGCTCTCGTTGCAGCTCGGGCTTCACGACCCCAACGTGGCCGGCGGAGTGCGCGACGTGGTGCGCCTTATGGTGCCCCGCGTGGCCGGCTTGGCTGTTGTGCAGGTGAACTTCATCGTCACCACGGTGCTGGCTTCCTTTTTAAACCCCCGTGCCCTGCCAGCCCTGGACTATGCCTGGCGCATCATGTTGTTACCCCAAGGCATCTTTGCCCTGGCAGTAGCCACGGCGGCCTTTCCCACCTTCGCCGCCCAAGCCGCCCGGCTTGAACTGAGCGCCATGCGCCACACGTTCACGACCGTTCTGCGATCGGTTCTCTTCCTCACCTCTGCCGGCCGCCGTCGGGCTCGCCGTCCTGCGGGAGCCCGTAGTGGTGCTTCTGTTCGAGCGGGGCGCCTTTGATGCCTCCAGCACAGCGGCTGTAGCGTGGGCTCTGCTCTTCTACGCGCCCGGCCTCGTGGGACACGCGGTAGTGGAAATCGCGGCCCGGGCCTTCTACGCCCTCCGGGACACAATGACCCCCGTGCTCGTAGGAAGTGGCGCTATGGTCGTGAACATCGTCCTCAGCCTCTTCCTCATGCCGCGCTTCGGCAGCCCGTCGGACTTGAGCCGAGGTGCTCACGGTGCCCTTGCCCTGGCCAACACAGTGGCCACCACGTTGGAAATGGTCATGCTCCTCTGGCTGCTCCACCACCGGCTGCGCGCCCTGCTCACCCCCGGCCTGGTGCGCAGTGTGGTGCGCTTGGGAGGGGCCACGGCTGTCATGGGCGGCGTGCTCCTGGCCGGCTCCCACTTGACCACCGTCCAAAGCTGGCCCGCGCCGGCCCAAGGGATCATCGGCGTGCTCCTCGGCGCCGGGCTCTACGCCGGCGCCGCCTGGCTCTTCCGCGCTGAGGAGCTCCACATGGCATACCGGCTGTTTGTGGATCGACGACTGCGAACACCCGGCCCCGGAGGATAGCTCTGTTGCACTCCAAGCTGCGAGGCATACACATCATGCATAGACAATACGCCCTCTACATCATCTACGTGCTGCTCATTGTCGTCGGGGCTGTGGGGTGCGAACGGACACTGCCCATGCCGGTCGAGCCCACCCCGCTGCCACAGGCTGCGCTCTCGCCGTTGTCCCCTACTCCCACGCTCATCGCTCCCGAGGGACAACGGCTCATCCTCTGGCATACCCTCTCGGGGCCGGAGGAGTTGGCCGTGCAACACATCGTGGACGGTTTCAACCAGGAGAACGAATGGGGGATCCAGATCACTGTTGAGGCCGTGGCCACCCTGTCCGACTTGGAGGCCAATCTCACAGCCGCCATTCAAGCTGGCCAACTGCCCGACCTGCTCATCGTGCCCGACTCCACGCTGCCGGAACTGTTGGCCATGCAAGCCGTGGCCCAGGATGTGGCCAACTGGGTGGGCAATGAGGAGTGGCATCTTGACCAACGTGTGGAGCGTGATCTCTTCCTGAACGCCTTTCCCTCCGGTGATGTGGTTGATCACCAAGGCTACGTGGCCGTCCCCATGAGCTTCGACGTGGTAGCTCTCATGTACACCCCCTCGTCGTTGCGCCAAGCTCGCCTCACCGCACCACCCAGCACGTGGGACGAATTCGAGGTCGCCTGTCAGGCCTTTCAGGAACGCACCCAACCCTGCCTGACATTCCAACCCCGCGCCGACGTGATCTTGAACCTGGCGTGGGCCTTGGGGAGCACGTACCCGCCCTCCTCAGAGGCATCGCCATCGCCCGAGGAAGACGAGGGGCTCCTGCTGACGGCCACCCTTTTGCGCGCGCTGGCGGACAATGGCGCCATCCTACCACAGAATGTGCCCACAGAGGTCATGCAAGCCGTGCTTGACGCCGAGGCGGCCTTTGGCATTGAATCCACGGCTGTCATGGAGGGGGTGGACGACGAGCACTGGGCCGTTGCTCCCCTTCCCTCCCTCTCGGACAAGCCCGTAATGCTGGCCTCCTCGCCCCTGCTGGTCATGTTGGCCACGCACGACATCAACCGGAAAGTGGCCTCCTGGCTCTTCATCCGGACCTACCTGAGCTCCCCGGAAAGCCAAGCCATTGTGGCTTTGGCCGCCAACGCCTTCCCCATTAGTCGGCGGGCAGCAGAGGAAGTAGCCGTGTCTTCCAGGTGGTCGCCGCCCATGAAAGCGTTGCTCCCGTGGCTCTCCGCCGCCCGCGCGCGCCCCCTGTCGCCCCAATGGGCCGCCATAAGCCCAGTGGTCGAGGAGGTGGCCGTGCAACTGTTGAACCGGGAGCTCACTCCCCAGGAAGCCATCAACATGTTAACCGAGAGCAACACGCCGTGAAGAACACAACGCTCTCCCTCTACCTGACAGCAGCCCGGGACATTGTCCGTGAAGCTGCCGAGCTCATTCATCACCACAGGGCGGCTGGCGTGGAAGTGCGCATCAAGCCGGCCGATGTCCGCGAGTTGGTCACCACGGCCGACGAGGCCGCCGACACCCTCATTCGAACCCGCCTGGAGGAGCTGTTCCCCGACCACGTGGTGATCAGCGAGGAGACCACAGCGCCCACTCCACCCCCCGACCCCCAAACACCCACGTGGATCGTGGATCCTCTCGACGGGACCAGCAATTTCGCCCACGGGCTGCCCGCATTTGGCGTGAGTGTGGGGCTCTGGTGGCAAGGGCGCCCGTGGATTGGTGTCGTATGTGAGGTCATGCGAGGATGGCTCTTCTGGGCAGCGGCCGGCCGAGGAGCTTGGCACGACGGCCGCCGCCTCAGCACAAGCCGAACCGCAGCCCTGGAGCAGGCAATCCTGGCCACGGATTGGACCCACTCCCCGGAGCGCAGACGGCGGGCTACGCACCTCTTTGCCCAGTTCGTCCTCCCGGGCCACACGGCACGTAGCTTCGGCAGCGCAGCCTTGGGCCTCAGCTACGTGGCCGCTGGATGGCTGGACGCGTACGTGAACTTGGGCCTGTCGCCCTGGGACGCGGCCGCCGGCACGCTCTTGGTTCAGGAAGCCGGCGGCACGGTGACCTCGGCGGAGGGCACACCGTGGACACCGGCCCACGAGGTGGTGGTGGCGACCAACGGCCCCCTCCACACGGCGGTGCTGGAGATGGTCCGCACGCATTTGGAGGAAGAGGCGTGACCACCCGGGCACACCGGCCACCGCTCAGATGGGTGTGGTGGGCCGGCCTCCTCGTCGTGATGGCCGGGTGTAGGGCCACGTGGAGACCACTCCCCACCGCCACGCCACTCCCAACACCTCGACCCCAGATAATTCTCTCGGCTCCCACCGCGCCCAAGGTCGTGATGGTCGCCGTGCCCGGCATGACGCCGGCTGCTGTGAACTCCCTGCTCGCCCGGCGCCCCGATCCGGTGCCCACCATCCGCCACTTGGCTGATCGGGGACGCACGGCGAGCGTGGTGCCCGTTCAACCCCCGCTGGCCGCCCCCAGCATGGCCAGCTTGGCCACGGGCGCCCTGCCCGCAGACCACAAGGCAGTCAGCAACGCCCTTGACGTGAGCGTCTTGGCACGTCCATCCCTCTGGCAGCGGGCCACACAGGCCGGCCTGCGTGCCGCCGTGATCAACTGGCCCCACGCGAACGAGCCCCCGCTGCCGCCGATCTGGGTCATTCCCAGAGGACGCTTTGCCGACGCAGCACAGCACACCGTGGTGCTCTCTCCACCCTCTGGCCCCTGGGCCAACGCGCCACCCTCCTTCGCGCCCCCCCTGGAAGGCCACCTGCCCCTCCGGTTGAACGAGCGGGACGTGGGCGAGATCTGGATGTTGGCCCTCGACACTCAGGACGACGGGCGCACGGAGTACGATACCTTCCTCCTGGACACGGACCGCAATGTGGGGCCAGAGAGCGCCTTTCTGACTTCCCAACGCCCCTGGGCTTCGCTTCAAGTGGCCCCCGACGCCGGCGTCGAGCTCAAATTTCAGGGGGTGGAGGGGGAGACCTTGACCATCTTCCAAAGCAATGCCATGCGCTTTTCGGGCCTTCCCCCCGGAACTGGAGCGGGCCCTGTGGGGCACGCTGGGCTTCTTCCCGCCAGGTGCCGACCAACGGGCGTACGCGCGCGGGTGGATTGGCGCCGAGGACATGCTCCGCATGGCTGCCAGACAAACCACGTGGCTGGCCAGCGCCTCCGCGCTGGTCGTCCGCACGTACGCGCCTGATCTCCTGATGACGTCTGGCCCGCCATTGCCCAAGTGACTCCCACTACGCTCTTGGTGGACCCAGCCCAGCCCGGCTGGCAACCCCAACGGGAAAACGACTTGGCCGACGTGCGCCGCCGGGCGTACACGGCCACCGATACAGGGCTCGCCACTCTGGTGAGCACCCTTGACCTCAGCCGCACGACTCTCTTCCTGGTCTCTCCTTACGGGTTCACGCCGGTCCACACCGACATCGACTTGCTGGCCCTCCTGATCGAGTGGGATATGATGCCCCTCTCACCGGAAGGAGAACCTCTCTGGGCGCAGGCCCCCGTGCGAGTGGTGGCCGAGGAGGGCATCGCCTGGCTGTGGCCAGCCTCCCCCGTGGAGGCCCCGGCCGAGCTACGTGCCACTCTCAAGGAGCGGTTAGCCGCCCTCACCGACCCAGCAAGCGGCCAGCGCCCTGTGGCCACCCTCCTCTCCGACGAAGCGCTGGCCCAAACACCGCTGTGGACGCTGAGCACGCGCGAGGCCCTCTTCGTCCAGCTCCAGCCTGGCTACCGCTTCGTCCTCGGGCCCGGCACAGAGATCTTTCGCCACACCACGCGCTACGGGGCCACGGGGTATTCGCCCGAAACGCCCGACATGGCCGGGTGGGCCCTTGCCGTGGGGCGGAACATTCTGCCCGACGCCTCCCCCAACCCCGCGCCCGTTCCCCTGTTCGACATGACGGCAACGGCTGCTGTGCTCCTCGGGCTCGAGTGGTCTCCTTTCGAACACGGTACGCCGCTGGACGAATGGCTCCAATTGCCGTAAAGTAGATCTTGGCCATCAGGGCAGGTCGGTTCATCCCTCAGCACGACTTGCCCCTGCTGTCCCGCACACCACGGTGGAGGAGATCACCCATGGAACACTTGAAACAACTGATCCGCGACATTCCCGACTTTCCCATTCCTGGCATCATTTTCAAGGACATCACCACGTTGCTCAAGGACGCCCACGCCTTTGGCCACGTGGTGGACCGGCTGGTCGATGAGTACCGCGACCATCAAGTGGATGTTGTAGTCGCCATCGAATCACGGGGGTTCATCTTCGGTGCCCCCCTGGCGTACAAGCTGAACGCCTGCTTCGTGCCGGTGCGCAAGTTCGGCAAGCTGCCGGCCCAAACGGTCACCAAGGAGTACGCCCTGGAGTACGGCACCAGCACCTTGGAGATGCACGTGGACGCTATCCAAGAGGGACAACGCGTCCTCATCGTGGATGATCTACTGGCCACGGGAGGCACAGCCCGCGCCACCGCCGAACTGGTGGAAACGCTGGGCGGCCACGTGGTGGGGTTCGCCTTTGTTGTGGAACTCTGTTTCCTCTCCGGTCGGGAGAAGCTCGCGGGCTACTCGATCTTCTCCCTCATCCAGTACGAGTAGGCCCGTCTCCTGCCCGGAACTTCACAACTTCACCCTCAGGCCACAGGAGAGGTTATGTGCGCATCCGGCATCGTGCCCGCAGTTCGCCAAGTGCAGCCCCCCCAAACAGGTGGCTGCCAATGGGACAGCGAACCGCCTCCCTTCGGGCTCTACATTCACATCCCCTTCTGTTCGGCCCGGTGCGTCTACTGCGATTTCAACACCTACATCGACTTGGAGCACATTACCGAACGCTACGTCCGAGCGCTGGAGCGGGAAATTCACCTGGTCGGCAAGGCGTTGGCACACCGGGCCGCTGACACCATCTTCTTCGGAGGAGGCACCCCCAGCCTGCTGAGGCCCGCCCACGTGGAGCGCCTGATCGACGCATGTGTCACCGCTTTTTCCCTGCGCTCCGACGCCGAAATCACCCTTGAAGCCAACCCAGAATCGGTCTCCCCGGAGCAGCTGCGTGCCCTGTATCACCTCGGCGTTAACCGCCTCTCCTTTGGCATTCAGACGTTCGACGACACGTTGCTGCGCTTCTTGGGGCGCCTTCACACGGCCCGGCGAGCTCGAGAGGCCGTGGAATGGGCCCGCGCGGCGGGGTTCAACAACATCAACTTGGACTTGATGTACGGGCTGCCCGGCCAGAGCACAGCCATGTGGGAGGATTCCCTGGAAGAAGCGCTCCGCGTGGCCCCTGAGCACCTTTCCCTCTATGCGCTCACCGTAGAACCCGGCACGCCCCTGTACCGCTGGATTGCCAGCGGCCAGGTCAGTTCACCCGATGACGATGTGGCCGCTGAGCAGTACGAGTGGGCGCGACAACGGCTGGAGGCAGCCGGCTACGCGCACTACGAGATCAGCAATTGGGCCCTGCACCGGGGAGAGCCCCTGACCCCCTCTCTGGCCTCTCGCCACAATATGCTCTACTGGCGCAACCACGAGTACGCCGGCCTAGGGGCCGGCGCGCACAGTTATGTCAATTCTATGCGGTACGCCAACCTGAAACGCCCCGAACATTACATCGCCGCTGTCGAACGGGGCCTCATGGCCGACGCCGCACCAACGCCGGCCTTGGACCCTCGCACCCTCGATCCGATTGACGCGGACCTGGCCATGCGGGAACATATGATCTTGGGGCTACGGCTCGTGCGAGAAGGCGTGGCCTTCGCCGACTTCGAGCAACGCCACGGCCTCAGCCTCGAAGCGCGCTTCGGGCAGGTCATAGCCCGCCTCGTGGCCGAGGGCTGGTTGGAAGCGCTCTCCGACCGCGTGCGCCTGACGCGCCACAATGCCCTGGTGGCGAACCAGGTGTTGGTGGAGTTCCTGTAACGCTCTTGGCCTCAGGCGGTGAACATTTCCCCGCACACCCGACAGCGGCATTCGGTGTCGGAGACCCGCTCCGGTTCTCCTCGTACCCAGAGGTGACAATGGGGACAGCGGTAGGCACAAATGCGGTAGCCATTGTGAACCGGCGCATCGCAGCCCACAGCGGCCCGCAGTGCCTCTCTCGTCGTGGCTGCCATCACACGCGCGGCCGTCACCTTTTGGCCTTGCTCCACAGTCAAATCCAACACCATCCCGGCCACAATCCGGTGGCGGTCCTTCAGGTTGTCGAAGACGTATTCATCAATCACCAGGTCCAACTTGGGCTCTGTGTGGCCAAAGGGGACGGCAATCAACGAGACCGTGTCACCGGCGAAGAAACCACCGTAGTTGAGCACTTCTGTCACGCGGTAGAGGGCCATAGTCAATACTCCCGTCCCATGAGTTCTTCGGTCAATTGCCGCAGGGGGACTAGGCGGCGAGGCGTGAGCTCAGCCTCCAGCTCGTCGAGGACCTGTACGGCCTCGCGGTAGGCGTCACGTGTTCGGGCCTCAACCTCTTGTCGGGCCCCTGAGCGCTCTATGAGCCGAAGGGCCTGGAGCACCATCCCGTCGGAGACGTGCTCGGCGGTGTAGAGCATGTCAAGAAGGGCGGCCACTTCGTCGGACATGTGGCGCGCTAAGAGAATGGGCAAGCTCTTCTTGCGGCGCCTCAGGTCATTGCCGGCCGGCTTGCCCGTGCGTTCAGGGTTTCCCCACAGGCCGAGAAGATCGTCCTGCATCTGGAAGGCGAGCCCCACAGCCCGGCCAAACCGGGCCAGGGCGCTCACCAGCTTCTCCTCGGCGCCGGCGACTAAGCCCCCCAACTCGGCTGCCAGGGCTACAAGCGCGGCCGTCTTTCCCCCGACCATGAGCACGTAGTCATCGGGGGTGATGTCCACGCGCTGCTCGAAGGCCAAGTCGAGGTGTTGGCCCTCGCACAGGCGCATCACTGTGCGGACAAAGCGCCGTTGGGCTTCTAGTATCAGCCCCGGAGGCACATCGCGCTCCGCAAGGCCGTTGAGAGCCCGGAAGGCCAGGGCGAAGAGGGCGTCGCCGGCGTTGATGGCTTGGGCAAGGCCCCACACCGCCCAGAGGGTAGGACGGCCGCGTCGCTCGCGGTCGCCGTCCTCGATGTCGTCGTGGACTAAGGAGAACTCGTGGAGCAGTTCCACAGCGGCTGCGGCCGGAACCACGCGGTCCTCATGGCCGCCCACAGCTGTGGGCGGCCATGAGGCAGAGGGCCGAGCGCACCCGTTTGCCCCTGGCAGATGTGCACGGGTGAAAGGCTTCGTCAGCCCACCCGAGGTGGTAGCGCACCATGCCGTAGAGCATCCGGTGAGGTCCGTCGGCCGGCGGCACCCAACGGCGCATTTCAGCCTCCACGGCCTCAACGTATGGGGCCAGCAATCGTTCCAGTCGGCTCACGGACACCTCCGTATCGTGAGAGCACATTAGCTGGGCGCTTGGAAGCCACGGCCGATGACGGCCTCGGTAGGATTAATGATGACAAAGGCCTCCTTGTCAATTTGGTAGACCAGGCGTTTCAAGTCCTCCCGCTGGTCAGGGTAAATGGCCACCAGGAGCACACATCGGTCTTTGCCCGTGTACATGCCGCGCCCCTGAACGGCTGTGACACCTCGCCCAAGGCGCCTCAGAATGGCTTGGGCCATCTCTTCCCCCTTCTCGGTGATGACGTAAGCAAGCTGGTCGTGTTGGTGGCGCCAGCCGCCCACGCTGTCCTCCAGCAGCTCTGCGGCCATGTGGCTCACGTGTTCGACGAACCGGAAGGGTGCCAGCAGCTCCTCCCGCTGGAGCACTTCGCCCGTGGCCTGTGTGAGGCTCATGGTGAGCCAGCCCACGGCGAAGAAGAAGGCGTTGAAGATCAGGCCCAGGAGCACCACGACTTCGCCCGGCACAGGGCCAACAGCCGCCCGGGCCATGAACTCGTCCCACGTGTTCACAGGTGTGGGCTGGAGGGAGATTTTCATGACCCAGGCCGCGCCCAAGATGACGAACAAATGCTGATAGTTGCGCCGGAAGCGCCTCCCCAGCGCTTCCCAAAAGGTTATGGTGAAGCGGGGGTGGAGGAGTGTATCGGCCAGCCGGGTGGCCCACGCCTCGCTGGGCGTGAACGGGGGCACGAGCATGGGGGCGAAGAAGTCCGTCTCCATGAGCCGAATGCGGTAACTCCACAGTTCGTAGTACCTGTACCGGCGCGCCTCAATGAAGAGGAAGAGGGCGACGAGCACAGTAGTGAGCGGGATCATGATGTGTGGGTTTTCCGGCCCACTGAAGGCGAAGGAGAGGGCCGCAGCCGAGGTCACCACGGCCCAGTTCGTAGTCGCGTCCAAGCGAGTGCGCCAGGTGTTGGCCCGTGTGACCTCCCCCCGGTAGAGGTGGATCATGGCGGCGTTGAATTCACCCGATTGGACGCGGTAGTCGCGGAAGTGCCAGGCCATTTCGGGAATCTGTTCCGGCCCGCGGGGCCCTTCATCATTCTTGGGGCCGTCGGAGCGGGGTAGGGTCTCGTCTTGGGGACGGATTCCAGCTCGATCTGTCATCGTTCACCTCGCACGTCTGTTTACAGATACCCTCCACATCGGCGCGCAGGCATGAGCCTTTGGGCACATCCCCTCCGCCCGCCCACGCCTCTCTCAGAATGCCGTCTCCTCCACACGACACAGGAGCCCCTTCAAGTAGACTCCTTCTGGAAAGTGCAGGGAGATCGTGTGATCGGGCGCCTGGTGAAGCCACCGCATCACGCGCACGCGGACGCCGGCGTCCAACGCCGCGCCGAAGACGATCTTCCAGAAGAGGTCGGACGAGATGGCACCTGAACAGGAGAAGGTCATGAGCAGCCCGCCCGGGGCCAGCAGCCGGAAGGCCAACCAGTTAATGTCCTTGTACCCGCGGGCGGCCGAGTCCACTTGGCCGGCGTGGCGGGCAAACTTGGGCGGGTCCAGCACGATGAAGTCAAAGTGCTCGCCCCTATCCCGCAGGCGGCGAAGCTCCTCGAACACATCGCCCACGATCAGGGTGTGTTGACCTTGTCGACGGGCAAAGCCGTTGAGCTTCAAGTTCCGGGCGGCCAAGTCCACGGCATCGACATTGCTCTCCACGCTGAGCGTTTCCTCGGCACCTCCGGCCGCCGCTGCCACGGTGAACCCGCCAGTGTAGCTGAAGCAGTTGAGCATCCGCCGGCCGGCAGCTATTCGGCGGGCCAGAAGCCGGTTCTCCCGCTGGTCCAAGTAGAAGCCCGTTTTGTGTCCCTTGACCACGTCCACCAGAAATCGGAGGCCAGCCTCTTGGATGACGAGGTGAGTTGGTGGCGGCTCGCCCCAGAGGGGGCCCGTTGTGGGTTCTAACCCTTCCAGACGACGCACTTCCTCATCGCTGCGCTCGTAGATGCCGGCCGGCCGCACGAGCTCGGCCAGGAGTTCAACAATGAGGGCCTTGTGCCGTTCAATGCCCAAGGTCAGGGCCTGGAGGACCAGCCAGGGGCCATACCGGTCCACCACGAGACCGGGCAAGGCGTCTGACTCGGCGTGGATGAGCCGGAGGGCGTTCGTTTGGGGGGGCACAAGCAGTGCATCCCGATGGGCAAGGCTGCTGCGGAGACGGCGGCGCCAGAAATCGGCGTTCACGCGCTCGTGCTCGTCCCACGTGAGGAGGCGCACGCGGATTTGAGAGGCAGGGTTGTAATACCCGCGGGCCACGAAGTGCCCGTCGGCATCCAACACGTCAACAATGTCTCCTGGGGCCGCGTCTGCGCGTTGGATCGCCCCACTGAAGACCCAAGGGTGTTTTCGGCGGAGCGGCTTTTCCCGTCCTCGCTTGAGGATCACGACGCCCATAGCTCATAACCCCCGCCCCCGCAGCAGCCACAACCGGTCAACTGGCATCCTGTTGGAGCAGGGCCTCCACAACGTGTGCCGGCCGGGCAATCACGATCACGCGGTGCGTGTTGGTCTCATAGGGCCAGCAGGAGATGAGTGTGACGCGCTCGTCATCGGTCGGCGCCATGAAGCGGGCATTCCTGAGGCGTTGTTCGTAGGGCACTCCCTTCTCCCGCACGATGTACTTCTCGGTGACAATGTACCGGTAGGCCGTTTCCCCCACGTACAGCACGACCTCATCCCCGGGCTTGACGTCGGCCAAGTACCGGAACACCTCTCCCTTAATGTTGTTGTGACCGCTGAGCACGGTGTTGCCCACGTGACCTGGCAAGGCCGAATTCTTGTGCCATCCGGCCGCGTAGTCGGGCACAAGCCATTCGCTGTAGGGGTTCCCGTTGGCGTCCCGCTTGGTGATCCACCCCATGACCTCCACGGGGGCATCCACGCCTATGGAAGGAATCACAATGCGGTCAGGGGGGCGGTCGGCCGGTGGCGGGCCACCGGCGGACGGTGTGGCTGTGGGATCGGGGCGGGGGGTGAACGTGGGGAGTGGGGTGGGCGTGGGCTCAGGGGGTGCCGGATCGTCCCCGGGAACAGCCGTCCCCGTGCTCTTGCCGTTGGCACTTTCCTCATCGCCATCTTCGGGCACAAAGGCCGGCAGGAGAGGAGGCGGGGCGTCCAGTTCTCCTGCGCGGCCGGCCGGAGGCGGTGTAAAGGTGGGCTTCAGCACGCGCGTGGGCAACCCTTCAAGGGTCTCGGCCAGCACGACTCCGTCGCCGTCCGCGTCCAAACGCGCAAGCTGCCAGACCGGCCAGAGGACCTGATAGCCCCAGAGGAAGAGGCCGGCCGCCAACAACAGGCTGCCACCGACGATGAAGAGGGTGCTGAGTTGTCTGGAGGTCATCTTCTTTCCCTTTCCCTTCTCGGTGCCAACGCGATGTGAAGCCCACAGGTGAAGTCGCCCGGCCCGACAAAGTGCCCTCAACGGCCACCGCGTTCCTCGGCCACGTTCCCCGCACGCCGGTGGGAACCACAGCCACTCTGTTCCGGCAGCTCGCCGGGCCG
Organism: Ardenticatenia bacterium; assembly: GCA_030949995.1. Classification (GTDB taxonomy): domain Bacteria; phylum Chloroflexota; class Anaerolineae; order Ardenticatenales; family Ardenticatenaceae; genus WFWG01. The sequence goes on along the minus strand of JAUZRY010000079.1, from coordinate 14,785 downwards.
CAACTTCAATGCACCCACCTGAGCCTCAATTCCCGGTACCACGAGGATCACGCCACCTCAGCCCGGCCCGGTACTCGCTTCATCTCCCCTTTCCCCGCATGAGGGCGCGTCGGCGGGCGCGGGGCAAGCTGCGGATCATCATTTCCGCTACCACTTCTCCCTCAGCCGGCGGGCGACGGTGGCGATACCAGAGCAGCCCACCGGCAGCCAAGATGGCGAACAGGGCCACCCATTGGGCCGTGGGCACGCCCAGAATAGTCCACGCATCGGGGCGTTGGAATTCCACCAGGAAGCGCCCTAAGGGATACCAGATAAAGTAGAGGAGAATGAGGTCGCCCCGCCGCAGCGTGTGGACAAAGCGCCTGGAGATCCACAGGAAGAGCAGAAATCCGACGAAGTTCCACAGCGACTCATAGAGAAACGTAGGATGAAAGCGGGTGTCCAAGGGCAAATCGGCAAATTGAGGCAAGCGGTTCTGTGGCTCAATGGGAATGCCCCACGGCAAGTTCGTGGGGTTGCCATACAACTCCTGATTGAAGAAGTTACCCCAACGTCCGATGGCTTGTCCTAACAGGAGCCCGATGGCACCGACGTCGAAGAGGGAAAGCACATCAACATTGTGTCGTCGGCCATACCACCAGATGCCCAACAGCCCACCGGCGACCGCCCCGTAAATGCCTAATCCCCCTTGCCAGATGGCCAACGCCGAGGGAAAGGGGATCTCTCGGCCCAACAGCGTCACGGTAATAAAGGGTTGTTCCACGAAGTAATACCGCCACCCTGAGAGCTGGCCAGCAGGGCTGCTGATCACGTGGTACAGGCGTGCCCCCACCACGCCTGCGAGCAAGGCCACAGTGAGCCCGTTCCAGACGTGATCTGGGTGAATGCCCCGCCGTTCCGCCTCCTTGGACGCCACCCACGCGCCGGCCAAGGCGCCTAACACGATTAGCAAGCCATACCAGCGGAACACCAGCGGGCCAATCTGAAACGCAATGGGGTCAGGAGTCATGTGTACATTCCTCACAAGGTGAATTTGTGAACTTGTGCTCCCTAAACGCCTTTTGGTTACACACCAGGTAGATAGTACCTGATTCTCCTCCGGCCGTCAAAGCCCATGGTCAAGATACGCCTCCCTGTTCCGGCAAGGATTGCGGCCCTCCGCCGGGTTTTCTTTTGCCACGCCCCGGGGGGTGTGCTATCATTCCCACGCGGCCTGTCGGCCAGATCCTAAGTTCACTGAGGCATTCTCTCCATGACGAGCACCCCGGACACCGAGATGGAACCAAACACGCCACTGCCCTCACGAGAACAGCGGTATTCATGGGACATTGACTGGGAGGCCGACTCCTCCGCCCACGAATTTCGCCTTGCCCCCTCTTCCCCAGCATCCGTGGACGTGGCTCCCCCATCGGGCCACGGCCAGGCCGACTCCCCATCATCCGCTGAGCTCTCGTCTGTCTGGCAAATTGTGCGGGAAATCATCGAAACCATTGTGCTGACGGTGGTGATCTTCCTCCTGATCCGCATTCCCACCCAGACCTTTCGCATTGAGGGGTTCAGCATGGAGCCCAGCTTCATTCCCGGGCAGTACTTGATTGTGAACAAGGCCGTCTACTGGTTCCGCGAGCCCTCCCGGGGCGAGGTGGTGGTTTTCCGGTTCTCCGACAACCCGCCCCAGGATTACATCAAGCGAATCATCGGCCTTCCCGGCGAGACGGTGGAAGTCCAAAACGGCCAAGTCTACATCAACGGTCAGCCCCTCGAGGAGCCATGGCCCCTCAAGCCCGGCTTCTACTCCGATGCCCCCATCACGCTGGGCCCCAACGAATATTACGTCCTGGGGGACAACCGGGGCAACTCGAGCGACTCCCACGCTTGGGGGCCCTTGGACGGAGACCGCATCATCGGCAAGGCGTGGATCGCCTATTGGCCTCCCAAGGTGCCCACGGGCTTGGCAGAGCGCTATCCGCAATTGGTTGTGTGGTTCAACAAACTCAAGGCAGCCCTCAATCTCCAACACAGGGAACCGCGTTATTGGGGGCTCATTCCCACATTCCCGGACCCGCTGAAACCACAGGGACAACAGGGACAGCAGGCTCAACACCCCGTGCCATCCCCATACCCGTAGCCTTCGTTGCCTGTGTCCGTCCGACGGCCCACGCCATGCTGAAGCACGAGGAGGCATAGCTGTGGACACCCAACGCGCGCTCCAGATAGCCCGGGAGGCGGCCCGCCGAGCCCTCAGCGCCACCCCGTTGCCCCTTGAACACTGTGTGGCATGCGGAGCCCAAGGCTGTGCGCCCACTTGTCCCCTAAGCCGCCCCCAAGATGTGTGGCTCAAGCCCCACGCTTCCCCACCGCCTCCTCCGCCCACAGGCGCTCCTTCGGCAGCCGAGCTCGCCCGCTCCATTGACCACACCAAGCTAAGCCCGGACGCCACCCGCGAGAGCATCCGCCAGCTCTGCAATGAGGCCCGCCAATATGGCTTTGCGGCCGTATGTGTGAATCCTGTGTGGGTAGCTTTCTGCGCCGAAGAACTGGCCCACACGGATGTGGCCGTCTGCACTGTAGTGGGATTCCCGTTGGGTGCCCATCGGACGGAGACGAAAGTGCGAGAAACCGAGCTAGCCTGTCACGACGGCGCATCCGAGGTGGACATGGTGATTCACGTCGGCGCGCTCAAGGGCGGCGACTTGGAGAGGGTGGCCGCCGACATAGCCGCCGTCACGGCCACAGCCCACGCCCACGGCGCGCTGGTGAAAGTCATTCTCGAGGTGGCCCTCCTCACCGAACACGAGAAAATCCAGGCTTGTGCCCTCTGCGATGCCGTTGGCGCTGACTACGTCAAGACCTCCACCGGATTCGGGCCGGGCGGTGCCACGCCCCACGATGTGGCCTTGCTGAGACGCCATGTGAGTCCTTCGGTGGGCGTCAAGGCCGCCGGCGGCATCAAGAGCTACGAAGACGCCCTCACCATGCTCCGAGCCGGCGCCTCGCGCTTGGGGGCCAGCGCCGGCGTGGCCATTGTCCGGGGAGCCCCATCACCATGAGGGAGCAGGTGACTGTGCGCGCCTGGAGAGCGATTCGAGTCGTCCGAGCACTTGTCCTTGTGGTCGCGGGTGTCCTCCTCCTGATCGTTCCCTGGGGCGCCAACGCCCAATCGTTGCCCGATCTCCCGCAGTTCCGCGCCCGCACGGAGAACGATTTTCCCCGCGCCCTCACCTTTGAGCTGCGGGCCCAAGCGTCCCGCCCCATCGTCGAGGCCCGGCTGTACTTCCGCCCCACGGGCGCCAGCGCCTGGACGAGCGCCCCGGTGCCTGTCGAGCGGCCGGCCCGCGATGTGCGTCTCAGCTACGAGTGGTTCACCGGGAACGCTGCTATTCCGCCTGGGCTGTTGTTGGAATACTACTGGCGCCTTTGGGACCAGGAAGGCGAAACCCTGGAAACACCTCGCTACCAAGTGGAATATCTGGACGCGCGCTTCGACTGGCAGCGCGTCGAGGGGGAAAAGCTCGTTGTGCTCTGGTATGCGGGCGACCGGCGGTGGGGAGAGGCCATGTTCCAGGTGGGCCGTCAGGCCATCGAGCGCCTGGAACGGGAATTCGGCATAACCTTCGGCCACCCCATCCGCGTCGTGGTCTACGGGAACCGGCGCGATTTCCGCTCCGCCTTTCCGCCCATGCAGGAGTGGGTGGGAGGCCAAGCCTTCCCACAACTGGGCGTGACCGTCCAGTTTATTGCGCCCGGCAACCGCGCGTGGATGGAGGAGGTGCTCGCCCACGAGGTCGCTCACCTGGCCTTTGCGCGGGCCACCGAACGCGCCCTCGTGATCCCGCCCGACTGGCTGACGGAGGGGGTGGCCATGATGTTGGGCTCCCCCCAGCGCTTCGGCGAGGCCCAGCGGGAGCGCCTGCGTCAAGCAGCCCGAGATGGCCGCCTGCCCCGGCTCAGCTTCCTCCAGTCGGACAGCTTCGGCGCAGATCACCAGGTGGCCAGCTTGGCTTACTTGGCAAGCTGGGGCCTGGTGGACTTCCTGTGGCAGGAGTGTGGACGCGAAGGGTTCCAGGAGCTCATTGCCGGGCTCAACGCCGGCCTGAGCACGGACGAAGCCCTGGAAGCTGCCTGTGGGTACGACCAGGAGGCACTCTACGCCCGCTGGCTCGCCGAGGAGCTGGGTGTGACGCCCACGCCGTCAGCTTCCCAGGAGGGCTCCAAGAGGGCACAGGCACCTACGCCTCCACCAGACCAAGGGGAGCCCGCTGCTCAACCTGTGCTCCCTGCGGCAATACCCATCCCGCCCAGGCTGCTTTTCGCCGTAGTCGCCGCCGGGTGTGTGATTTTCGCCGGGACCACGGTCACCGCTGCCCTGGCGCTGGGCACCCTCTTCCGCCGCAGATCGCCATGAGCACCATCATACGCCCAAGCAGGAGGACACCATGTGTGACAAGCATCCTGCGGACGAACGCCCCAACATCCGGGCCGTCGTGGCAAACTTGCGCCAACCCATGCCGTGGCACCGCAAAGTGCGCCTCGTGCTGCGCAACAACTGGATCAAGCTGCGCACGCGCTCCGATTGCTGTGGAAACTACGGCGAGCCCGGTTGTTGAAAGGGAGACACCTCACCCCGTGCGGGTGAATGATAAAAAGCCCCCCGGCGCCGCCAGAAGGGACGGCCAGGGGGCATTAACCGCGGACACATGGCCCCATCACGCCCGCTCAATGGGACATCCCCACGGCTCGTTGCGGGGATCATCCACGTCGTTGCCCAGCAGGAGAGCGTCCACAGCGTTCTCCAGGTAAACCACGTTGGGCCAGGGTTTCTCCGCAGAACGGTCATCAATGGCGCCCCAGTAGCGCAGGTGGCCTTCGCGGTCGATCACACAGACAGTGGGCGTCACGGTAACGCCGAACAGGTCGGCCACGCGACCGTCAGCATCGCGTAACATGGGGAACTGGATGCGGTGCTCCTCAAGGGCCCACCGAATGCGCTCGGGGGTGTCCCACGCATGGGCGTCGACCCCCAGCACGACAACACCTTTGGGCTTGTACGCCTCATAAAACCCGTTGAGATACGCCGTGTACCGCTGGGTGACATCACATGTGGCCGCCCAGAAGACGAGCACCACGATGTGTCCCCGGTGCTCGGCGAGCCGATGTTCCTTGCCGTCCAGATCGGGCAGGGTGAAATCAGGCACCGGTTGTCCTACGCTCACGCTCATTGTCTTTTCCTCCTGAGCTTCTTCTCACACCGCTGTTCCAGTCATGTGGTTCGTACCGCCGGGGGGCCAACGGTCGGCTCAGTAGCGCAGCAGGGCGCCAATGCCCCTGGCCTCGCGCACCAGGCGATCACGTCCCTCACCGCGGATCACGTCAATGTCATCGGCCTGCTGAACGGCCCGCTCAATGGCCAACTCGACCACGTCGTCGGCGCGCACCATGGTGGCACCACAGAGTGCACACGCCTCGGCAGAAGCCTCATCAGTCAGCCAGCCGCAATTGGGGCACTCAGCCCCCGGAGCCTGAACGCCTTCGGCCACGAGCAGCAGCCTCACACGCTGTTCGGCCAGCGCGCGCAGCGTGTTGCCAAGCCCCGTCACCCCCTTGCCCTGAGGCAGGGCGTTGAAGAGGGACTCCAGGCGCTCGGCCTCGACTTGGCGTTCGACCTCCTGTTCCACGTTCTTGGCCAGCTCGAGCACGTCATGGAGGCTGGCTGTGTGTTCCAAAGGCTCGTGGGCCACCACCTTCTGGTGTAGCTCGGGTGGCAAGAAGCGCTCAAACCACTTGGTGTTCTCCGGGTGACCGGCCAACACGAGGCGAGTGATGGGGTTCTCGGAGAAGAAAGCCCGCGCGTCCTCGGCCACCCGCTTGAAGTGCTGCTCGATGTGAGCTTCAATGTGGCGCTGGTAACGGGCCTGCGACCATCCTCCCTGCTTGTGCCAGCCGGGCACGTCTGTACTGCGCTGTTCGGCCCACTCCTCAATCTCGCCCATGAAGAAACGGAAAAGACGCCCGTGCACACGGTCCACGAAGATGATGCCCATTGGCTCGAACTCCTCGGCCAGGCGCACCAGTGGGCGCACCTCGGGGCGGTCGCCGATCACCAGGCGATCGCGTACCGGCACGGGCAGGCGATAGAGGCGCCACAGGTCGATGGCCGGTGCGCTGAAGAGGGCCAAGCCCTGTCCCATGCGGGCGCCCTCGTCGCCACCTCCTTGGAAGAAATGCTCCACCGAGGCCAGCGCCTGTTCAAGCAGCCGCGCGTCCACCTCATTGCCCATCTGTTGTCGGGCCTCATCGATGAGACGCCTCACGCGCACGTGGACGGGCGCCTCGTTGACCCGCCGGGGCGAGATGTCCAGGTAGAGGCTCACCACCGGGGCATCAGGGCTCCGCAGGGAAGCCAGCCACCGGATGACTTCGGGGCTCAGCAGATCGTAGTGGCGCACCCCCTCGACGGCCTCCAGGCGTTCGAGCAGCCGCTGACGGGCCTCTTGGTTGTGCCGCTTGCGGCCGGCCGCGGCCAAGGCCGCCGGGATCTGGCGTAACTCGTTCAAGTAACGGCGACATGCAGCACAGGTGGTTAAGTGTGCCGTGATCTGCTGCTGTTGTGCGTCTGTCAGTTCAGACGGCTCCATAACCAACCATGCTCGCACTTGTTTGCACAGAGGGTTCACGATGCACCTCCCTGTCGAAAGGTTTGAAGTGCGTGGTGGAGGCGCAGGCGTGCCTCCTCGGCCGCCTTGCGCACAGCCTGAGGCGAAGCGTGTAATAGCCGTGCAACTTCGAGAAGCGGCAGATCGTGGACCAAGTAGAGCTGAAACGCCTCGCGCTGAAAGGGCGAAAGCTGTTTCAGCGTCTCCTCGAGGAGAGCGATCTCCATGTCGTTCAGGACGACTTCTTCAGCCGCAGGCACTTCTGACGCCACCACATCCTCCCAAGTTTCGACTTGGTCGGGTTCCCAATACACCCAGAACTGCTCATCCACATCTGAGTCGGGCACAACAGCCTCCAGAGACACTATGTGCTCCGGTTCGCGGGCGTATTGGCGGGCTAACTTGGCCAGCGCCCGCCGCACAGCGCCGTAGAGCCACGTGCGCCCGGAAAGGTGAAGGGGCCTTTCGTGCCACCGCTCCCACGCCTCCAACACGGCTTGGTCCACCACGTCTTGGGGGCTAAGAGCGCCTTCCGGCAAGACCCCAAGAGCAACGAGATAATCGAGCTCGCGGTCCGCGTAGGCGTAAAGTTCGTCCAAGTAGTCTTCGATGAAGCGGCGGAACCGCTTGCGTTCTTCTCTTCGAGGTCCCATTGTAGCCTCCAAAAGCATACCTGTAGGGTGGATCCCCACTCCTCTTCACCAATCAAATCGGATCAACACTAGACAGCCGTTGCGATCATGCTAGAAAGTTGTTAGATGAAGGCTTATACAACAACGATTTTGTTCAATTTTGACATAGAACGGCGAAAACACAAAGGGGGAGCACCCCGTGAACGATGCTCCCCCTCACGTAAGCGACCGGACAGGCTTACGCCTCGCGGTACTCACCCTCGACCACGTCCTCGTCCTCACCGCCCGTGCCGGTGGCGTCGCCGCCCGGCGCGGCTCCGGGCGCGGCTCCCGGCTGTTGGTAGACGGCCTGTCCAATGCGCATGGCCGCCTGTTCGAGGTCAGCATAAGCGGTGCGCAGTCGGGCCTCGTCGTTGGCCTCGAGGGCCTCACGGACGGCCTGGATCTTGTTTTCGAGCTCCAGCTTCAGGTCCGAGGGCAGCTTGTCGCCGAGTTCTTTGACCTGTTTGTCGAGCTGATAGGCCAAGTTGTCGGCCTTGTTGCGGAGCTCAATGAACTCGCGCTTGCGCCGGTCTTCCTCGGCGTGGAGTTCGGCCTCGCGGACCAGCCGCTCGATTTCATCTTGGCTCAGGTTGGTTGTGGCCGTAATCGTAATCTTCTGTTCCTTGCCGGTGGCCTTGTCCCGTGCGCTGACGTTGAGAATGCCGTTGGCATCAATGTCGAAGCAGACCTCAATCTGCGGCACCCCGCGCGGCGCTGGCGGAATGCCCTCCAGGCGGAAGCGGCCCAAGGTCATGTTATCGCGGGCCATGGGACGTTCGCCCTGGAGGACGTGGATGTCCACCGCCGTCTGGTTATCCTCGGCCGTGGTGAAAATCTCGCACTTGCGCGTCGGGATGGTGGTGTTGCGCGGGATCAGCACCGTCATCACGCCGCCCAAGGTTTCAACACCCAAGGAAAGGGGTGTGACGTCAAGCAACAACACATCCTTCACCTCGCCGGCCAACACACCCGCTTGAATGGCCGCGCCAACGGCCACGACCTCGTCGGGGTTGACGCCCCGGTGCGGGTCCTTGCCCGTCATGCGGCGCACAAACTCATGTACCATGGGCATCCGGGTAGCCCCGCCGACGAGCACCACCTCGTCGATGTCGGAGGCAGTGAGCCCAGCGTCTTTGAGGGCCTGCTCGAAGGGGCCCTTCAGTCGCCCGACCAGGTCTTCGGTCAACTGCTCGAACTTGGCGCGGGTCAGGCGCATCTGCAGGTGCTTCGGTCCGCTGACGTCCGCTGTGATGAAGGGTAAGTTGATCTCCGTTTCCTGCACGGTGGAGAGCTCGATCTTGGCCTTCTCGGCGGCCTCTTTCAGGCGCTGCAGGGCCTGGCGGTCGTTGCGCAGGTCAATGCCCTGGTCCTTGCGGAACTCCTCGACCATCCAGTCCACGATGCGCTGGTCCCAATCGTCGCCGCCCAAGAAGGTATCGCCGGCTGTGGCCCGCACCTCGACGACCCCCTCGCCCACGTCGAGGATGGAAACGTCAAAGGTGCCGCCACCCAAGTCGAAGACGAGGATGGTCTCGTCCTTTTTCTTGTCAAGCCCGTAGGCCAGCGCGGCGGCCGTCGGCTCGTTGATAATGCGCAAGACTTCCAAGCCGGCGATCTTGCCGGCGTCCTTCGTGGCCTGACGCTGGCTGTCGTTGAAGTAGGCCGGCACAGTAATCACCGCCTGAGTGACGGGCTCGCCCAAGTAGGCCTCGGCGTCGGCCTTGAGCTTCTGGAGAATCATGGCGCTGATCTCCTGGGGTGTGTAGACCTTGCCCGTCACCGGGATGCGCACGCGGGCATCGCCCTGCGGACCGGCCACGACTTCATACGGGGCGATCTGTTTGAATTTCTGCACCACAGGGTCGTCGTAGCGGCGCCCCATCAGGCGCTTGACGGAGAAGATGGTGTTTTCGGGGTTGACGATGCCTTGGCGCTTGGCCAACAACCCCACCAGGCGTTCGCCTGACTTGTTGAAGGCGACCACCGACGGCGTTGTCCGGCCGCCCTCCTGATTAGTGATGATTGTCGGTTCCCCGCCCTCCATCACTGCCATGACAGAGTTGGTCGTCCCCAAGTCGATGCCCAGAATCTTTCCCATGGCCAATCACCTCGCTTGTTTGGTAGTTTTCAGCTCCGGTCCCGGCTCCGGTGTCAGGAGCTCTTTGCGTGGAGGAGCCGGAGAACAACTCGTCTTCGCTTATACCGCTGTCCCATTGGAACAGCGCTAACAGGGTGCTAGAGAACTGTTAGAGTCCCACACAGGCCTTACGGCACCTGCACGGCTTGCCGTCGGCGGGCCAGCTCCCGGACGGCATGCACTTCCTCGTCAGTCAGGTCGGGGGGCAGGACCAGCTTGACGTGAGCGTAGAAGTCGCCGTACTGGCTTGGGTTCTTCATGTTGGGCATTCCCTTGCCCCGCAAGCGGAAAGTGCGGCCGTTCTGCGTGCGCGGGGGGATGCGCAACATCACCGTGCCGCCGGGCGTGCGCACGGGCACTTCTCCGCCGGCCACGGCTGTGAAGATGTCTACGGGCACGTCGGCGTGGAGATCGTCCCCCTCACGGCGCCACTCCGGGTGAGGCTTCAGGTGCACAAGCAAGTAGAGGTCCCCTGGCGGCCCGCCGGCCACGCCTGGAGCGCCTTGCCCGGCCAACCGGACCTTGGCGCCCTCCCGCACGCCCCGGGGAATCGTGGCCTCAATGCGCCGTCCATCCCCTAAGTCGATGAGGCGACGTGTGCCGTGATACGCCTCTTCCAACGTGAGTTCGACGGGCACCTCCAGATCGCGCCCCTTTCTGGAAGCTGCGCGCCAGCCGGTGCCTCCTCGGCCCACATTGCCAAAAATCTGCTCGAAGAAGTCAGAGAACGGAGAGCCACCTCCGAAGAGGTCCTCCAAGTCCTCCACTGTTGTCCAGCGAAACTCGACTCCCCCCGGAGCGCCGGCGCCGGCAGTCCACCGGCTCCAGTCGAAATCACCCGGCGCGCCAGCCTGTTGCCACCGTCGCCAGTCGGCGCCCAAGGCGTCGTACTTCTTGCGCTTCTCCGGGTCCCCCAGGACTTCGTACGCCTCGTTGATTTCCTTGAACTTTTCCTCGGCTGACTTGTCGCCGGGGTTCACGTCAGGGTGGTATTTTCTGGCCAGCCTACGGTAAGCTCGCTTGATTTCCTCCTGTGTCGCGTCCTTGGAGACACCCAGAATTTTGTAATAGTCCTTGTATTCCATCGTCGCTCACCACGTTGGTGGAGTTGTACACCGTTCGTGAACCCGTGAGGCAGTCGATCACAGGGAATCCAGGAGCCCTATGCCCCCACAGAGCTGTCAACCAGTGTAGACGCCTCGTATTAGAAAGGCATTAGATTTCCCACACCAAAGCGCCAACCAAGTCCTCAGAACAGGCGAAGCTGAGTACCGGCCTGCTCCCGGCGCACTCTCCGTCGATATTCGCCTTCGCGCACGACTTTGAGGGCTTCCCGAATATCTTCCACAAAGGGGGATGGGGGCAAGTGAAGCTGCTCCCCGTACAACAGGCGGCGTCTGGCTCGACAGAGGAAGAGGCGCCGTCCTGCACGGGTGATTCCCACGTAGAACAGGCGCCGTTCTTCGGCCTCGTTGACCGGCTCGCCTCGGCGGCGAAGGGGCAGCAGCCCATCTTCCACGCCCACGATGAAGACCACGGGGAACTCAAGCCCCTTCGCGGCGTGGAGCGTGAGCAATGTCACCCGGTCGGCCCTCGGGTCGTAGAGGTCGGCCTCGCCGGAGAGGGCTACGGTGACTAACATGTCACGCCAGCAACGTCCTCGGGCGGCCACATCCCGCGCGCAGGCCCGCAGCCACGCCAGCGTCTCGTCGGGGCTGTCGGAGTCGAGACATGCGAGCAGCACCTCCCAAGCGGCCAGCCACTCCTCCCGGCCACATGTCTCGGCGGCCCGGAGGGCTTCAGCGAGCGCGGCGGCCCGTTCAGCGGCCGGACCACGTGGCCGGGCTTCATCCACCGCTTGGGCCAAAAGCGCTGAGGCGGTCAACGGACGAGGCGTTGCCTGAGGTTCTGGCCTGGTGAGCGCCTGACGGACAGCCGAGCGCACGTTGTCCAGGCGCAGGTGGCGCAACACGCTCTCCCAGCAGAAGAGAGCACGCGGGTTCATCACCAGCCATCCCAATGCCAGGGCCACGCGCGCCGTTCCCGACATGGCCGCTGAGCGTTCGGCGGGGACTTGATAGGGAATGCCGGCCCGGTCCAAGGCCTCTGCCAAGGGGCGGGCTTGGGCCCGGGTACGGTAGAGCACGGCCATGTCGCCGAAGGCAAAGGGCGCCTCTTCAGTGCCCTCCACCCGGCCGGAGTCCAGGGAAAAGTAACTGGTTCCCCCTACCAGTCGTTCGATTTGGTGGACGACGTACTCGGCCTCGGCCCGGTCGGTGGGCGCGGTGAAGACCTCAATGTGCACCTTCTCGGCAAAGGTGGCCAGCAGCTCGTGGGGGGCGGCAGAGGCCGTGCCGCGCAGCACATCTTGGGCAGCGCGGAGAATGGCGTGGACGGAACGGTAGTTGCGGCGCAGTCGGACCACGCGCGCGGGCCGAAAATCGTCGGTGAACGAGAGGAAGTACCGGCTGTCGGCCCCACGGAAGCCGTAGATCGCTTGGTCAGGATCGCCGATAGCACAGACATTGGCCCCACCAGCCGCCAACAGCCGAAGGAGGCGGTATTGGACGGCGTTCACATCCTGGTACTCGTCCACCGCCAGCCAGCGGTAACGGTTGTGGAGATCAGCGCACACCTCGGCGTCCTGTTCCAAGAGGCGCACGGCCAAGAGGAGCAGGTCGGCATAATCCACCGCGCCGGCCGCCCGCAGGGCAGCGTGATAGGCGTTCCAGAGGGCTGCGTGGTCGTCCTCGCGGGTGGGTGCCGTCAGGTTGCGCTTGGCCACTTGGATGCGCTCGTACACCTCCTGTTGTGCTCGGGCGGAGAGCTCGGGGGCCACAGCGCGCAGCACCGCCAGGGCATCTTCGTCTGTGGCGATCACGAAGTTGGCCGGCAACTCCAAGCGGGATGCGTGTGCCCGGAGCACGTCGGCGGCAAAGGCGTGAAAGGTGGCGACTGTAATGGGACGGGCCACTTCGGCGCCCAGCCAAGTGCTCAGGCGTTCGCGCATCTCGTCTGCTGCCCGATTGGTGAAAGTAACCGCCAGGAGTTCTTCGGGCCTCGCACGGCCGGTGCGCACAAGGTAGGCCAGCCGGGCCGTCAGGGTGCGCGTTTTGCCCGTTCCGGGGCCGGCCACGATGAGCAGGTGGCGGTCTAGGGTCTGCACGGCCTCCTGTTGTTCGGGGTTGAGGGCGGCCAACAGCTCATCGGCCGGGCGAGTGATCATCGAGGCAAAGCCGGCAGGTGGCTCGCGGAGAAGGCCCCCGACAGGGGAGAACGTCTCGTCGGGGCGGCCTTCCTCGGCGTAGTCGCCCGGCGCGGGGGGTGAAGACGGCGAAGGAGCCCGGGCGCGCTCGGCGGATGAGGGTGCTTGTTCAGTCCCGGCGGGGAAAAAGAGGGGCAGTCGGCTTGGCTCCTTTCCGCCAGTGGGATCGCCACCGGCCTCCGGTGCTGTGCCGGCGAAGACACGCACCACGCCGAACTCACCGTCATAGCCCGGCTCGACCAGCACCTCCCCACGCCTCATGCGGCCGATACCCTCAGCCAGGCGTTGGCCGGCCACATTGGCGATCTCCTCCAAGGGCACATCGAGCAGGATGTCGAACTCCGGCCCCAGGCAGCCAACAGGCGCTCGTATTCGCGCCCGACCCGTTTGCCGGTGGGGGTGCGCACGCCCATGAGCTCGGCCAGCACTTCTAGCAGGGGGATGAGGCTGTGGTAGGGCAGGGCGTTGGGCTTGCGCACCCCTTCCGGCCTGTCGGCCAGTTCCTCCACCCGGTGGAGCACGCCCACCGTGACAGGCTTCCCGCAGACGGGACATCGGCCCCCATGGGCCAGGGTTTCGGCCGGCTTCCAGCGCACGCCACACGTGCGGTGGCCGTCGTAATGGTACTTGCCCTCCTCGGGGAAGAACTCCACTGTGCCCCGGAAGCGGTTTGGGTCCCCTGTTCGCATGGCGGCGAAGATGGCATCGTAACTCAGCTCGGTGTTGAGGCAGTTGGCCTCGCGCCCCAGCTTGCGGGGGGAATGAGCATCGGAGTTGGAGACCAGGGTGTAGCGGTCGAGGGAGGAGACGCGCCAATTCATGGGCGGATCGGAGGAGAGGCCCGTTTCAAGGGCAAAGATGTGCTCACTCAAGTCGTCGAAGCACGCCTCCACGCTGTCAAAACCGGACTTGGAACCGAGCAGGGCAAACCAGGGGGTCCAGATGTGGGCGGGAATGAGCACTCCCCGGGAGTCGGTCTCCAAGAGGAGCTCCAGCAGATCGCGCGAGTCGAGGCCTAGGATGGGGCGGCCATCGGCCCGGATGTTGCCAATGCGCTCGAGACGCTCTTGAAAGGCCCGTACAGCCTCGAAGGTGGGCAGGAAAATCACGTGGTGCACCTTGCGGGTGCGTCCCCCTTTTTTGTAAATGGTGCTGATCTCCCCACCGAGAATGAAGCGCAGGGGACGGCGCAGCACGGGCGGTAGCCGCTCGTGGACCGCCTGTTCCACCTCGGGCTTGAGGCGGAGCAGATCTCCTTCGGCCGGCTCCAAGTGGGCCTCCACCTCAGCCAGCCAGCCCGGATGGGCAATGTCGCCTGTGGCGACAAGGGCAATGCCCTTTTTGAGGGCCCAGAGCGCCACGTGGAACACGTCCAAGTCGCGGCTGGTGGCACGGGAAAAGTGAGAGTGGACGTGTAAGTCGGCGTAGAACATGGTCTCCTCGCGGCCGGCGTCTTCTTCCAACCGGTCAAGATCAGCGGGATGTTCATGTTATACCACACTTCCCCCCGGGCGTCCACCTGTCCGGAGAATGGCCGGGGGGAAGCGTCCAGATGAGGGCTGAAGTTCAGGCCACTTCAGCAGCCTGTGTGCCCACATGATCCGAGGCGCTTCTGTGGCGGCGTTCGTCGGTCAGAGGCGTTGGATTGAAGCCACCTCGTGGCCAGCGCCGATCACGCGCGCTTTGGCCGCCTGTGCGTCGAAGCCCCGGCCCTCGACAACCACAGTGACCCGTTTGGCCTCCAAATCCACAGCCACATCGCGCACGGCAGGATGGTCCTGAAGGGCGCGGCGCACGGCCCGCACACATCCCTCGCAACGGAGGCTGGGCACCTCCAACAGGATGCGCTCTGGCCTCTGCTGGCGAGCCGTGGGCCTGGGAATGAGACGGCCGCCGAAGGAGTTCAGGAGCACGGCGGTCACGCTCAGGATCATGGCCACCATGGCCCACACGGGCGCCACCAAGCCGGTAACGGCCAGGGGCACGCCCACGCCGTTGAAGGCGAAGGCCAAGACCAAGTTGTGCAACTGCTTTATGGTAGGAGGCCGGCAATGTG
>JAUZRY010000077.1 GCA_030949995.1 Ardenticatenia bacterium | reverse complement strand
GTCATGGAGACGAGATAGTTGGCCGTAATGGCCGAGTCTTGCAGGGGCACCTCTCGGTAGGCACATGCCGTGAAGACAAGAGAGACCACCAACAGGCACCACAGGGGCCAAGCCGGCCGACGACCTTGCTGTCGAGCGGTGCGTCTGGCTCTGACCATGGTTTTCGGTGTGTGACAAGAGACGTTCAAATCGCTCACTCGTCCTGGTATTCCCCGGGTACCGCCGGTCAACCCCTGTGATTATATGAGTGTCCTCTGAATGGTCAAACTTCAAGTCTTGTGGGCGGAGCTGATGGTGGGCGCCTGGCATCCCCTTCTTCCTCCCACACTGAGCAGCCCGGCCACGAGCAACCCGAGGCCCTGTGGCGGCTGTGGCCGCACGGCGCAGAGGGGGGTCCGTGAAGCGCACGATGACTCGGTGCTCGCCGGCCGGCACATCAAAGGCAATGTGACCATAGATGCCGTAAGGACGCAGGGGAATTTCTTCGCCGTTCAACCATGCTCGCCAGCCAGGATAGAAGTAGGTGAGCACCTCCACGGTGGCCGCGGTGCGTGCGCGGATACGGCCCTCAACGGAGATACCCCGGTATCGGAGCTGCTCCACGTCCGCGTCGCCGGCCACGACGCGGAACTTCTGGGGCGGTTGGCCTGCCTCGAATTGGGAGACCATGGGCGAATCGGCGGGTTGCGCTTGGCTGGTCGCCAAGTAGCCGACCATGTCCGGGTACTCTCGCTCGAAGTCGAAGAGCACCAACACCGTTTCCTCGCGCGGGTTCGGGGGCGTGTATTGGGGCACCGTGTAGGGTAACGAGGCCACCACGCTCAACACCACGAGGACGACCACGGGAGCAGCCGGATGTTGGATCTCGTGTCGTGCCGCCCCAGGCGCCCACAGCGCCCCCTAAGGCGGCCGTGAACACCACCGCCACGCCGAGCAGGCGCCACGGGAACTGCACGAACTGCAAAGGGGGCAGCGCGCGCCACAGGGGGGTACTGGCTGGCGTCATGGCCCACAGGACGAAGAGGAGCAAGCTCCCACAGAGCGCGACAATAACCGTTTCACGCCTGTCGAGCGCCCGGCGCAAGGCCAGCCAGACGGCTGTGGCCGCTGTGACGACGCCAACTACCCCCACCTGAAACGCCATGCCATCGTTTGGGCCTTCCACCGCGTATCCGAAGTCCCAGAAGGGCGACAGAAACTGGCTCGGGTAGACAAACTGTTTGTCATATTGGTAGTTGTTGGCCGTCCACTGCTCGAGCACAATGTATCGCTGTTCGGCCGCATTTGGCACCAGAAATCCCACAGCGATCCACAGGCCCAAGCCCACCCCTGCAACCCCGGCCACAGCCGAGGACCAGGCTCGTTTGTGGTCCTCTCGCCACGCCATCATGGCCCACCGGATCGCCATGAAAAGCCCCACAAACGGGGTGACCAGGATGGCCGAGAGGCTGTGAAGCCACACGAGGCCGCCGTAGGTTGCCCCAAAGGCAGCCACTGTCCGCCGGCTTGGCCGCACGATGAGCGCCTCACCCGCCAAGAAGGTCCAGGGAAACCAGGCCAAGGCCCAGAACTCGGCCAGAGCGCCGCGCACGTAGATATCTACCAGGTGGTAGGGCAGGTAGGTGAAGAGCACCGTGGCTACCAGTGCCCCCTGTCGGCCGAACCACCGGCGCGCTAGGCGGTACATGCCGGCTGCCCCGAAGAGAAAGCCGACCACATAGGCCGCTTTGACGGAGCCCACTACCCCAAAGCCCACTTGGCGAAAGGAGTGCACGATGTACAGTGACAGGGGGGAGTAGAAGACAAAGACCGGATAGCCCCGCCCGAAGGCGAAGTCCGGGCCCCAGCGAGGCACGAGGACCCCTTCGGCCACGCTCTGGGCGAATTCCACAGCGTAGAAGAGCGCATGGCGCCAATCGTGGGCTCGGAAGGAAAAGGGGGCCAGGAGAGGAGCCCACGCGAAAAGCGTGAGCGCCAAGGCCAGCATGGCCAGGAAATCGACAGACCTCTTGGCCGTCCTCTCCTGGTTGGCGCGCATCGGATCAACAGCCTCGGTCACGAGCTCTTGTCGGGTGGAAGTGTCAGCCGTTCCTGTCCCAGCTCGGCCAGTAAGGCGATGTCGTTAAGGAGCTGTATGGCCAACTTGCGGGCGCATTCCAGGTGGAGCGCTGGCAAGGTGGCCAAATGCTCTTCCATGTGTTCGGCTTTTCGGGCGGCCTCGCTGGCGCGACGGGCCTCCTTGGCCGCGTGCCAATATCCGCCGTGTTGTGCGGCCACGATCATGGGGGTTTCATCCACCGGGTAGGTGCAGACGATACAGCGAGGTCGTTGGTGCACCTGTTCTGGTTTCCAGATGGGCATCCTGTTCCACCCTCCTTTCTGGCATTGAGCCGTTTGCGCTCCCAGGTCAGGAGCCCTCCTGTGACCAACAGCCCGACGAGTGAGAGCACTTTTCCGGCACGCCGGGGCCGGGTATCCTCGAATCGCACATGCACCAGATAGTGGCCGGCAGGCACCTCCACCCGGATGTGCCCCAACGTGCCGTGGGGCACCACTTCCAGTGGCCGTACCACCTGTTCTGTCTCGGGGTCCAGCAAGTAAGCCCGCCACCCCGGATAATACGCGATGTTGAACTCCAATTTGAATGGGCGTTCGGCCACGTACTCCACCACTTCTTCCTGGCTGGTGGCCCGCCGCGAGGCCACTTGCACACCTTTGGGAATCCGGGCGTAGTCCACTCGGCTGGTCACCTCACCCCCTCGGACCCACACCTCGGCCAAGGCCGACCACGTGGGTATTTCCCGCACCCAAATGGAGGAACCGGTCATTTCCCCCGCGCTCTGCTGAAAGCGCATGAGCCCCGCATACCCCACAGGCCCTTCGGCCGGTGGGCGAATTTCGGCCTGGATGTAGGGGAAGGAGGCCACAACCAAGAAGGCGCTCGCAGCCACCATAAATGAGTTGATGCACGGGAGGCGATGAGCCCACTCAGGCCGGCTAGTCCGAACCCGGCAAAGACCAACAGGCGCCAGGGAAACTGAACCGGCGCTAACAGGGGGCCGGCCAGTGTCCACACTGGTGCCGCCTGTTCCAGGGCCAACAGGGTGAACCCGACACTCACCGCGAACAAGCTCCGCTGCAGCCGGCGCTCCCACCGCCCTAAGGGGACTGCGAAACTGGCCGTAGCCAAGAGCAGTGGAGCCACGCCCAACTGGAAGGGGAACTCGTCGTTCGGCCCGGGCACGCTGACGCCAAATCCCCAGCGGGGGTCAACGAGTTGCCACCACTGGACAAAGTGATCGCGGTAGGAGTAATACCCTGCCAGCCACTGGTCGGTGCGCACGTAGTTGTACTCCAGGATCCACGGAATGACAAAGATGCCGCTCACGGCGACCCCCAACGCCAGCGCGCCGGCCGCAGCGCCCCCCCCCTCCGCGATGGCGCGCAGGCGCTGGCGCCATGTGGGCGCATCTGCGCTCTTCCAGCCCAGCACAGCAGCGACGAGGAGCCCGAAATGGCTGTGGCCTGCACAGTCAGGCCGTTGTGGCTGAGCATCAATCCCGCGTAGGCCAGGGCTGTGGCGGCCACACGGCCCGGTGACGGCCGCGTGCTCACAGCCCAAAATCCCCAGAGGGCCAGCGGAAGCCAGGCCAGGGCCACACTCTCCGCCAGGGCGGCGCGCACGTAGATGTCCGCCAGGTGGTAGGGCAAGTAGACGTAGGCTACTCCCGCCACCACGCCTGCACGGGAGTGGATGGTGTGACCGATAAAGGCGTACATCGCCAGCCCGCTGGCCAGCACACTGAGACCGAAGACGAGCTTGACTGCGTCTACAAAGGAAAAGCCCAACAGATGAAAGGCTTCGCCCACAAACGAGGAGAGGGGACCATAGATGTTGAAAAAAGGGTAGCCGTATCCGAACGCGAAATCGGGAGCCCACCGGGGCCACAGCACGCCGTCGTGGACGGCCCGGTCGAACTCGAAGAGGAAGTAGACGCTGTGTCGGGCGTCGTGGGCTCCCCACCAGTAGCCAGGACGAAGCATGGGCCCCAGGGCGGGCACACTGAACAGGAGCACCAGCAGGGCATGAGCACGATTGAGGCGGCCGCTCACAGGGAGACCTCCACAGCATCTCGCCCGTCCAAGAGGGGGAGCCGCTCAAGGGTCTCGACCACATAGAGCCCCAGCCGGAGCGTGTACGGGCCGGCTGGGGCCTCGGGCGGCACGCGCAGCTCGAACGACTGCTCCACAATTTCCCCGACCCCCCAGGCCGTGGAAGGACGCTCATCCTCAGTGAGCAGAAGCCGGTCGTCCTGGGTAATGAGTGAGCCTTCCGGGGTCACCAGGTGGACGAAGGCGGTGTAGTCCACGGATACGGGGCGCAACAGTTGCCAGCGCACGGTGACGTTCAGGGGCTGGCCTGGCACGGGGGCACCCTCGGGGAGCACATCGAGGAGGAGAAAGGCGCTCCCCGAACCGGGCACTTGGAAAGCTGACGGCGGACGGCGCACTGTGACGCTCTCCTCAGGCCAGGTGGGGAGGGCGAGCAGCGGGTAACTGCTCCACGTAATCAAGGCCACCATCAGGCTGAGCCAAGGCCACTCGTTCAATCCGGACACCAAGCGGGGCAAGTGGGCTGTGACGAGGGCAAGAAGCAGGCTGGCCAGGGCCGTGAGTGTCAGTGGTCCGCCCAAGGCACTCGTGGCACGGGTTGCCCATGTCCAGGGCATGAGGGGCCACACCATGGCTGTGAACGCCAGGGCCGTTCCCAGCTCCGCCGCAGAAAGCCCCTTGGAAGGGAGTATCTGGCGTCGCGCTGCCAACACAATCGCTGTCCCCACGAGGGCCACGGCGCCGACCTGATAGGATCCATCCCGCACCCACGCAGATGGCGTGGGGGCTGGCCAAGCGGCGCTGAAGAGCTGGAAGGGGTGAAGTGGGGCGCTCGGCTCACTGCCCGTCCCACGCCACCACACCAGCATGGCCAGGCCCACGGCCCACGCGGGCAGCCCCAGGCGCCACCACGCTTGCCGCGGCCGGTCACTCGCACCGGTGACGATGAGAAGGGCTGGCAGGGCCAGCCACGTCCGTGTGGGCCACGCGATCAGGAGCAGCAGGGCCAAGAGGAGCCCTGCTGCGGTTCGCCACCGAGCTCCTTGTCCGCCGAGAGCCCATGCTGCCCACACGACCAGCGCCCAGAACCAAGCGTCGCCGGGCACTCCCCGAATGAAGCGCACGGTGAGGTGAACTGGTGCGGCTACAAAGAGGGCGGCAGCTACGGCGCCCGCAGCCCATCCCCACGTACGTGCGGCCAATGCGGCCACGCCAGCACTGCCCACCAGAACGGCGAGTCCCGTCCCCACCTTGAGAGCCTGAACTGGTGTGGCTCCCAAGCGCACGAGCCCCTTCGCAAGGGCGTAAGGCAGGATCACGTCCGCGGCCACGGGAGTATCTGATGGTAGGGGAATGTCCGTGACTCGCAAGAGGGGCAACACGCCCATGTGTGTGGCCATCCAGCCGGGACGCCCTAGAGGGGCCACGTAGATGAATACGGCGAGCCCCACGAGTAAGATCAGGTGGAGCGGTGGGCGTGAAGGCTGGCCCATGCGGAGCTGGACAGAAGTCTGTGGCTCAGTGTCGCTCATGGGGACCTCTTCCGCACCCGGTATGGCCTAACAGGCGTTCGGGTGTGCTGTGGCACGCCGTTACTCCCGGTGGTAGAATGGAGTACAATAGATCCGGCCACACCGGCCAGAGCCTGCGGACAAAGTATAACGGAGACTCCCATCTCTGACAAAGGACAAAAGCGCCCATGTCGGCCACAACTGCGTTGCTCTTCACTACCAATCCTGGCTTGGAGGACATTGTGGCGCGTGAATTCGTGGAGCGCCTGCGCGCCCAAGGGCTCGAAAGGTGTTGGGGCGTACCCAAACCCTATGGGCTGAGTGGGTACGCACGGGGAGAAGCTGCCTATCCCCGCTCCGTGGTGGAACCTCTGGCCCACGAGATGCGCTCCGTCTACCACGTCCTGCGCCCGGTTCACGAGTTCCGCCTGCCCGAGGGCGACGCTTTGGGAGCGATTCGCGATGAGCTCTGCCGCGTGGAGATCCCCGAACTGCGCGCCGCACACAGCTTTCGTGTGAGCACTGAACGGGTGGGCCAGCATCCTTTCACCAGCTTGGACATTATGCGCGAGGCAGGCGCGGCCCTGGTGGAGCGGTACAACTGTGACGTGAACCTGACCGGGTACGAGGTGAACGTGCGGGTGGACGTGTACCATGACCTCTGTCTGGTCGGCCTGCAACTCACCCGTGAGCCCCTGGACCGGCGGTTCCCCCGCGTGTACCACCACCGCGCCGCCCTCAAGGCCGTCGTGGCCTACGGACTCCTCCGCCTGGCGCATCTGGAGCGAGCAGAAGGGGCCCTGCTCGACCCTTTTTGCGGTTCCGGCACCATTCTGCTCGAAGCTGCTTTCGTGATGCCGGCCTACGAGCTGCACGGGTGTGATGTGGACTCCCGCGCCGTGGAGGGAGCCCGCCAAAACGCCGCTCTGCTCGGGTTAGTCGAGCGCGTGCACCTGCGCTGCGCTGACGCCCTGCACCTGGCCGAGGTGTACGCCCCTGGCACGTTCGAGGCCATCATCACCAATCCGCCCTACGGCGTGCGCGTTGGCCGTGGGCTCAATTTCTACCGCTTCTACACCCGCTTTCTGGCCCAAGCCCACCACGTTCTGTGCCCTGACGGTCGACTCGTCCTGTTGGCCCGCAGGCGGGGCGCCCTGAACCGGGCCGTGCGCGACCACGGGGGTTTCGAGTGCGCCACGTGCGGATTGGTGAGACCGGTGGCATCTACCCGGCGCTCTTCGTCATGGAACGCCGGAAGTAACCATAGTGTTGACTCTCCGGGAGCTGCCCCTCGTGCCTGGAGTTCCGGCGCCCAAGGGCGAGTTGGGGTTCAACTCCAGAGCCGCTGAAGTAATCGGCGCGAAGAGCTCCTTCCACGTCTCCTAGTGCCTCCCGTGCCGCCCACGCCAGTAGTACGACTCCTCCAAGACGTCCGTCTGCTCCAAGTTCGCCGTGGTGGGGGCCACCACGTCCTCGTATCAGCCCAGCGGCGAAGTAGGCCTCCATATGGGCCGGGCCCGATGCCAGAGCATTCGCCGCGGCCACCCAATGGCCTTGGCCGGTCAAAAGCTGGGCCGCGCCGACGCCATTCCGCTTGTGTGCGGAGGAAACTGCTTGGGTGTT
>JAUZRY010000076.1 GCA_030949995.1 Ardenticatenia bacterium | reverse complement strand
GATGCGCAAATATTTCGTCACCCTGCTCATCGTGGACCAGCGCCCCAGCGGCATCGACGATGAAATTCTCTCCCAAATTGGCACGCGCATCTCCGGCCGACTCAACGACCAGGCGCGACTTGGAAGCGCCGTGCTCACGGGCGTGGCGGACCGGAAAGGCCGTTCGCGGCATGTTGACCACGTTGGAGCGCCAAGCGGCAGGTCGTGGTCTTCGGCCACGCCGTGCCCATGCCCGTGCAGCTCCGCACGCGCGCTTACGATGAGGAGTTCTACCAAACCATCTCCCGGCAGACCCGTTCACCGCTCACCAAGTCAGCCGAAGAGATCATTGAAGAGTATTGGGGATGAGATGGCCAGAGGACGTGCGCTCGCCTGGGAGCTCATGGGGCTGCTGGGGGGACTGATGGCTGTCGCCTTGGTCGCCTGTCAAGGAGGAGAGGTGATCGGCTTGGGCGAGGTCGGCGATCGTCCTCCCAAGGTGATCATCACCCGGCCGCCCAGCGGCGTGCGGGTGCCGGCTGGCCAAGTGCTGGAGGTGCAGAGCACCGCGACAGATGACCGTGGTGTCGTGCGGGTAGAGCTCTTCGCCGGTGATCGCCGGCTCCGCTCCGATGTGCCTCCCGAGCAGGTGCCCCAGTTCAGCTTCACTGTTGTCCAGCGGTGGGTTCCTGACACACCCGGCGAAGTGATCGTGAAGGTTGTGGCCTTTGACACGGCAGGCCAACAGAGCCCCGTGGCCGCCGTGCTCGTTGAGGTGGTTGGCCCACCCCCGACGCCACCTCCCACGCCGCGCCCTACGACGCCGTCAGCCCCGCCAGCAACGCCCACGGCCACCGGGCAGGAGGGGCTCACCGGCACGGTGGTGGCCCGTGCTCTCAACGTGCGGGCCGGGCCGAGCACGGCCTTTGCCGTGGTCCATCGCCTCAGGTTCGGTGATCCGGTGGTGGCCGTGGCCCGCAACGATCAGGGCGATTGGGTGCTCATCCGCATCTCAGGGGAGCGCACGGGGTGGGTGGCGGCGCGGTATTTGGAGTGGCAACGTGATGTGAGTACACTACCGGTATGGTCCCCCGAGCGGTAATCACTGGGACGAAGTTCCTCGCGGAGCTCTCGGGCCCGCGACATGGTCCGTCACGGAGTCAACGGTGATGTGGTCGTTTCCGCTGGGTTCGCTACGTGGCATCCCAATACGGGTCCACATCACCTTTCCCCTGATCCTGATTTGGGCCGCCTTCCAGTGGGGGCGGGGACAAGGGTGGCAGGAGGCCCTCTTCGGCGCCTTGTTGGTTTCCTTGCTCTTCGCCTGCGTCGTGCTGCACGAGCTGGGACACAGTCTGGTGGCCCGCCGTTTCCACATCCGCGTGGACAACATCCTCCTGTTGCCCTTTGGTGGAGTGGCCCGCCTGCGAACCCCTCTCGATGCTCCCGGCCAAGAGCTCGTTGTGGCCTTGGCCGGCCCCCTGGTCAACTTCGCCATAGGCCTCGCGCTCTACCCGACTTACCGGGCACATGTGGCCTCGCTCTCCTCGTTTGCTTTCTACCGCATGATGGATAGTGTGGGGATTATGCCCCTGCTGACGTATCTGTTCTTCGCCAATCTGGCCTTGGGGGGCCTTCAACATGTTGCCCGCCTTTCCCCTGGACGGTGGACGCGTCGTGCGGGCCTTGCTGGCGTATGTGTTGCCCTATCGGCGGGCCACAGTGCTGGCCGTCCGCGTGGGCCAAGCTGTGGCCATTGTGCTCGGGGGCTTGGCCCTCTTGGGGCAGCCGCTGTTGGCCGTGATCGCCTTCTTTGTGTTTGTGGCCGCCGGCGCGGAGATTCGGCGCGTGGCGTGGCGCGAACACATGGGAGCGCTCCGCGTGGGCGATTTCATGCGACAGCGGGGATATTCCGTCTCGGCCGACCAACCTGTGTCATCCGCGCTGGCGGCTGCGGTGAGGTGTGCGCAACACGTGTGGCCTGTGGTGGAGCGGGGAAAGCTCGTGGGGCTCATTACGCCCAAGCGGCTCCGGCGGGCGCCGACCTCAGCCCGCGTGAGGGACGTGATGGACCGGGAGTATCCGGTGCTCGCCCCTCACATGACCCTGTACGAGGCCCCACATTCACCTCCTCCACGAGGGACGGGAGGCGGCCGCGGTCGTAGAAGACGGGGCCTTAGTGGGGCTGTTCTCCATCCACGAGCTGAACAGCGCCCATTCCCGGGAGAATGGTGCCTCGCACGAACGGGATGCATAGGGCGCCGCGCGGTCCGGCGCGGCACAGGGGGATCAGGGAGGAAGAGGAGGCCTGTACGCCCTTGCTGGGACTGGCCTTCCACGAACGTGTGTGATGGGCCCCGCTGCTCGGCACGTTAGGCCGAAGGGGTAGTGACCACGCTGTGGTGGGCGCGCCGCTCACGCCACCACAGAAAACCGCCCGGCAGACTCGTCAAGTAGATAATGAATTGGAGCAGAAAGGAGACGCTGACGGCCAACGTCTCCGAGACTCCTACCAGGCCGTAGAAGAAGGGGAAAATGTTCTGGTTAACCCCGAGACCTCCGATGGAGATGGGGAGCAGGAGCACCAGCCCAATGAGGGGATTGAAGAGGAAAATGTAGAGCAAGGGCATGCCGCCCCCTAAAGCTTCGGCCAAAAACCACTGGGTCAGGTTGCTGAGCACCCACGTGATCAGGGCCACACCGAAGGCCACGGCCAGGGCATCAGCCCGGTGGCGGTAGGCGCCGACGGCCTCAGAGAGGCGGCTGTAGAGGGGAGCCACCGGGTGCAGCACGGGCGTGCGCTGAATGAGGCGTTCCACCCGCGCCCGCAGCCGACGGCTCAACATGAGGCAAAGCCCCCGGCCAGCCCCGTCGTGCTCACAACGGCCACGCCCGCAATGGCCAGCAGGTCCTGGTTATTCGCTGCGTGCTGGACAAAGGCGGCCAACGCCGAGACAATCGCCATGCTCGTCAGGGCCATGAGGCCGATCAGGCGGTCCACCACCACGGAGACTGCGGCATCAGCGCGGCGGCGGATGTATTTGGCCAGCCCGTAGCCCCGCATCACGTCGCCGCCCACGTTGGCCGGCAGGAAGTTGTTGAAGAAGACTCCCACGAACGTGTACTCTACCACCACCCGCCACGGCACGTGGACGTTTTGTGCCCTCAGCAGCACGCCCCACTTGAGGGCATTGCTCAAAATGGCGCCCACGTAGGCCACGGTGGCCAGCCCCAACAGCACCGGGTGGGCGCCACGCACCATGGTGACCACATCGCGCACCTCGATGCGCCTGAAGAGCCACGCGATGAGGGCGAGGCTGATGATGAGTTTGATCACGTTGGAGACATGAGCGCGCATGGGCGTCTCTATTCGGGCATGCGGGTGCCGAAGGGCACGGAGAAGGGTTCCGCGCCGTTAGAAGCGTGCTCAGGCTGCTTGACTTGTTTGGTTGTCCAGGCGATTTCCCACACCTCGTGGCGATTCCCCTTGACATAATAGTCGTAAGCCCCCAGCAGGCGGGCTACCGCCTCCACCCCGGCGAGCAGGCCGAGCACGCCCAAGAACCGGATGGCGCCCCACACTTGGCCCATGGCAATGCGGACCACTCGCCACGTGTCCAAGCTGCTCACCCGGTAACCGTACTTGTGTTTCAGGTGCAGGTGGCCGGCGTAGTTGCGCCGGCGTTGGCGCAGGAAGTCGCTCAAGGTCTGGGGGCCCATGTTGAAGACGACAGCGTCGGGCGCGTACCGGACTTGGAGTCCCCGTTTGATCACCAGCGCCTCCACGAAGGCCTCGTCCATGGCCACGTCGGGGGGGATGACATCGAACACTTTGCGAAAGGCGATCAGCTCGCCCAAGCGGGGGATTTCCATGCAGAGTTCGTGTTCCAGTTTGAGGCGCAAGTGGCTCAAGTAGCCGATGATGTGGTCTGGGGTGTTGACGGGCACCTTCTGGGCGCCGGTCATGCCCACATTGGGATCGCGGAACATGCGCACCAAGTGCTCAATGGCCGTCTCGTGGGGAATGGTGTCGCCGCTCTCCAGGACGCAGATTTCCTCCTGGGCGTGTTTGAGAAAGAGGTTAATCGCCGACGTTTTGCCCTCCCGCCGCTCCTGGACGAGCAGCTTGATGCGCGGGTCCACCCGCATGTACGCCTCGACGATGTCCACAGTGCGATCCGTACAGCCGCTGGCCACGACGATGATCTCGGTGATCTCCACCTCGCGCAGGAGCTGGTTGCGCAGAGCGTCCAACAGGTGACTGATGTTGGCTTCCTCGTTGTGGGCGGTAATCCCCACCGCCAGCAACCGGATCTCTCTTCTGGCCAGCGCCCGCATCTGCTCCTCCTGGACACTCCCACGTTTCCTGCCGGGAAAAGGGGAGCGGTGTGCTTGATCACTGTGGCTTTGGTGGCCGGGCGCCCGGCCGGCTTTTGGCACCACGCGCGGGGAGGGGCTCACCACGCTGCTCGTCACAGGAATGCCCGTATTAAAGTACTGAAGGGGCGCGTTGTCAAAGTGAGGGAGGGGAAGGGCTACTCCCTCCCGCTTTTAGAGGTGCCACGCCTCCCACAGTCCTTTCTCGATGATGAACGTGATCTCCCGCGTCATGGTAAACCACGTGAAGAACAGGGGCACAAACCACAGGGCCGCAAGCACGTGCCCGGCCTGCAGGGGGGTCAATTCCGTGGCAAGCTGTCGCTCCACCCACCCGCGCAGGCGCGCGTAACCGACCAACGTCATCAGCACCACGAGGCCTAACAGGCCGAAGATCAGCGTGCGGCGAGCCGTCCCCGGCTCCTCAACGAGCGTGCTCAGGGGATGAGCCCACGCCGAGAGGACAAAGCCCAAGGCGAGCAGCAAGAGCCACCCGAACGTGGCAGCTACAGGCGCATCGGGCTCGTGAGTGGGGCGCGTTCGAAACGCGGCGACGAGCAGACCGAGGAAGAAGAGGCTGTTCAACGTGCCCAGCAAAGCGTAGAGGGGGAGGCGCGCTGGGTTGGCCCACGGCGCGTAATAGGGGGAGACCACGATCCAGGATGTCCACAGGAGCGCGACGGTCACGGGGCGTACCCGGCCCGCGGAGATCCACGCACCTAGGAGCCACGGCACGAGCATCACGTAGTAGTAGGCCATCACTTTCTGGGAGGTGAGGAAGAAGAGGAGTGTGACCACCAAGCCCGAGCCGAACCACGCCGTGATCGCCGCTGTCGGCTCGGCTTTGGCCTGGTGAGCGCGCCACCACAGGAGCGAGATGAGAAGCGCGCCGCCAAGGGTGACCAGGGTGGCGTGTCGGATGAGGGGAAAGGTGCTCCGCGTTTGTTCCACGAGATACCCCTGCAGGGCCAACAACCAGACGATCCAGCTCTGGGTCTGAACCGGCATATTGCGCACCTCGTGGACCACGAGGGCGAGAAAGTCGTCGCTGTACAGGTGAAAAGGAAGTACCATCCCACCGACCACCAGGGAGAAGAGGGCGCCGGCAACGGCCACTTCACGCCAGCGACGTTGGCCGAGCATGTACACGCCGAAGGGCACCGTGTAGAGCACGGCGGTCTGCTTCATGGCCACACCAATGGCCAGGAGGAGAGTTGCTTTCCAGGCCGGTGCCTTTTCCTCCCGGCCCATCACCCAGAAGGCCAACACAGTGGGCAAGAGCCACACGCTTTCGTGGTGGGCTTGAATGGCGGTCTGGTAGAAGGTGATGGGCGTGAAGAGCCATGCCAGTGCGGCCAGGCGAGCCAGAGCAGGGCGCGCTGTGGTGCGGCAAATTATAGTGTGGAGCAACCAGGCCATGGCCACGTCAGCGGCCACTACGGGCGCGCGCACGGCCACCAGGGGTGCCCATGCCGGCATGAAGGCGCGGTCCGCAAGCCAGACCAAGGGAGCGAGAACCAAGGCGTAGAGCGGCGGGTAGACGTAGGGCCAATAGAACTGCTGGCGTCCCTTTTCGTACAAGTCGAAGAAGCTGCCGCCGTCGTAGAAACTGCGCGCTGCCCCCAGGAAGGCTTCCACGTCCCAGTTGGCCGACCAGAAGCGGTCAACGGTGAAGAGCACGGCGATCACGAGCAGACCATAGAGCACGCTCACGCGCACCAAGAACTGTCGCTCGTCGTTCCCGTCCGGACACATCCTAGTCACTTCGTCGCGTTTCGCTGATGTCGGCATTGGGTTGTGAAGGGTGGTGCGCTATCGCAGGACCTGGGAGAGCACCGGGTCCAAGAAAATGCTCGCAATGCCCAAGAAGAGGGAGATGGCTCCGATGGTCATCAACAGGAGGCCAACGAGACGTGCTGGCCATCCCCGGAGCCGCGTGCGTTTGCCCCACGCCGTGTCTGGGTCAAGCAGATAGACTTGCTCGCGCCGGTAGATGTTCTCGCCTGTAATGAGCCCGAATATGCCAATGAGTAAAAAGATGAGAACAACGGCGATCTTGTAGCTTACCAGGGACACATGCCGTTCCCCTTCCCCTTTGCTGTGTTTATCCTGCCGGAGCACGCCTATGCCACGGGCGTGCTCCGGCAGGGGGAAGTTCCGTCAAGTTCGTGCTTGGCCCCGGCGGACGCCTGTGCGGGCCGCTTTGGAAACGCCTACCGGTCTGAGCCCCATCCCAACTCCTGTTCCAGTGCCTGGATGTGAGCCTCGTCGAACCCGAAGTGGTGGGCCAATTCGTGCAGGATCGTCTCCTGAATGTGCCGGAACATCTCCTCTTCGTCCTGGCTGATTGCCTCAATAGGCTGTTGGAAGATCGTGATTCGATCAGGCGGAACGAGGTGGTAGAACCCTCCCCGCGCCGTGCGCGGTACGCCCTCATAGAGGCCCAAGAGTGTCTCTGGCGGCTCAATGCCGGCCCGGCGGAGCTGTTCGGGCGCGGGAAGGGGTTCGACAACGATCTCCACGTTGTCCAAGAGTGAGAGTAGCTCCTGTGGAAGCTCGTTAACGGCTTGCGCTACCAGCCGTTGGAAGCGTGCTGAATGCACTGGACTTACTCCCTTCGGATGCCAACAGCGTGGGCTCGCGCTGTCAAAGCTAGATGGTGGCCGGTGCTCACCTGTCACCTGGCCGTGGATGTGGGAGGTTCACACCTCGACAGAGTCACATGCTTCCCGTCGAAATGATACGATAGCATAACCTCCTCGGTTTGAGAAGTGGAGTGTGATGCAGAGATCCGGACAAAGACAAGGATGCAGGCTTCGGATTTCAGAACAGCGCGAACTTGGGTAGAATGGGGCATGTTGGCCCGTTGCTCGGCAGGAATCGGTGACGAATCTGTGGCGAGGAGGGAGTTATGTCCACGGAGGAAGGGTTTGCCAGTTTGGCGGGCAAATGTGCCCTAGTGACCGGCGCCGGCCGGGGCATCGGCCGTGCCATTGCACTCGAGTTGGCCCGCGCGGGGGCGTGGGTGGTGTGCAACGATATCGACCCGCGCACGGCCACGGAGACGGCAGCGCGAATCCACCTTGAGGGAAGGGGGGCCTTCCCCTATGCGGCCGATGTCTCCGACAGTGAGGCCGTGCGGCGCATGGTGCAGGACGTGGTGGCGGCCACTGGTCGCCTGGACATTCTGGTCAACAACGCGGGCATTGAACCCTCCAGTCCCATCTTGGAGACGCCCGATGAGATGTGGGACCGCACGATGAACGTGAACCTGAAGGCTGTCTTCCTCACCTCGCGGGCGGCGGGGCAGGTGATGCGCGCCCAAGGGGGCGGTGCCATCGTGAATGTGGCCTCAATTGCCGGGGTGCGCACGCCTCTGGCCTTGAGGGCTCACTATTGTGCCAGCAAGGCCGGCGTCTACGGGTTTACCAAGGCGTGTGCTCTGGAGTTTGCCGCGCACAACATTCGCGTCAACTGCGTCTGTCCTGGGGTCATCATCACACCGATGACGGCCAAGGCGCGCCGCACGCCGGAGATCATGGCGCGCTGGCAACAGGAGATCCCCCTAGGCCGGCTGGGCACGCCCGAGGAGGTGGCCCGCGTGGTGCGTTTTCTGGCCTCGGACGAAGCGGCCTACGTCACCGGACAGGCGTACTTCGTGGACGGCGGCAAGGCGATGCACTGAGCTCGATCTCGTGCTCAGCCGTGCGGCTTCTCCCAGATCCTCACGGCAACCACCGTCTCCTCGACCGGCACGGTGACCGTGCGCACGGCGAGGTGGTGGGGCACTTTGGACTGCAACGCGCCGTGGAGGTGCCCGAGGCGCTGGAAGAGCCAGAGCACGGCTGGCCGGCGGGGCCATCCAGGCCAGCGAGGAGCGTCCACCCATATCCACCGCCCCCCTGGCTTGAGCACGCGCGCGAACTCCGCCTGGGTTTGCGGGGCGAGAACATACGGGGCAGGAAATGTGGTGATCAGGGTGCCGAACGTTGCCGTACCAAAGGGCAATGCATCGCCGCTCCCCTGAACCAGGTGAAGGGGTGCACCTGCCCGGAGGGCCAGCCGGCGTGTTGCCATCACCATCTGAGGGGAGCGGTCAAGGCCCACCACCGTGCGTCCCATGTGCGCCAGGCGGACGGCCAAACGCCCCCGGCCAAATCCCACTTCCAGCACCGGGTCGCCGGCCAAGAAACGGGCGGCCACGTCCACCCAACGGTACCAGAGGCCACCGCTGGCCAGCCAAGCCACCAGGTCGTACCCTGGCGCGAGATCGGTGTACAGGCGGTCGAAGAACCACCAGAGGAGCTGTTGCCACAGCAAGGGCACTGTCTCACGGGAACAGCCGTTATACTTCGGGCCCTTGGATAACCGGGGCGGTCGACGAGAGCAAGGGGGCGTGGCCATTGTTGGACTCCACGGGGACGAGTAACCGCTTGATCTCACGCAGGGAGGCTCTGGTTGCCTCCCTGCCCCGTTGCGCGAACGTTTCCCACTCATTGTAGTCCCTGGAACCCAAGTCGGCCAAGTCGGGTTGGATGAGCACGTTCGGCTTCCCCAGCCGGCTCTCCACAATGCCGGCTGCCATAATTTCCTGGGCGCGCAGCAAGATGCCAATGATCCCCGGCAGACGCCAAATGGCGCTGGACGCGCGCGAATGGGTGAGCTTGCGCAGCGGAGGAATCACGTTGCAGGCAATGATGATGTCCGCTTCATCCTGGATGATGTGCGTGGGAACTGGCGCGGTTGCCGCGCCGTCGATCAGGTATCGTTCATTCCAGGAAAAGGGTTCGAAGATGCCCGGAATGCCGATGCTGGCGCGCACGGCGTCTGCCAGAGGGCCGCGGGTGAAGACTATTTCCTCGCCAGTGGCCACGTCCGTGGCCACAATGCGCAGGTTCACATTAAGTTCCTCAAACGTCTTGTACTGGAACCACTCTTTGTTCAAGTACTGGCGGGCCCGCTCCCCCCGCACCAGGCCGTAACGGGGCAACACGGGCACATCCCACAGCCCCCCGCGCACGCTGACGGCGTGGGGAAGGTGGGCGGCGAAGGCCCTGAGGTCGTCGAGGGATTCCCTCGTGGCGTACAGGGCACCAATGAGGGCCCCCATGCTCGCCCCGGCGATCACATCAACGGGCACATTGGCCTCGAGGAGCACTTCGAGCACGCCGATGTGCGCCAGGCCTCTGGCGTTGCCGGCTCCCAACACGAGGCCCACCAACTTGCGCGCCACACGGCGTGCAGCACGGTCCACATGGCGCCAGGTGGGCAAGACTGGCCAATGGTCATGGTTCTTGATGTGGCGAATCCAAGGGGTTGTGCGCCGGTCGATTTCAATGACCACTTTTGCCATGTTGACGGCCACGCGGGCGTGTGGGGTCTCATTGGTGGAAATCACCATGACAATGTGCCCGAACTCCTCCACGCGCCGGCTGAGCAGGGCGGCCAATTCGTCGGGAGGATGTGTGCTCTCCACTCGCTCGACGGTGATGTGCTGCTCCCGTCCCTCGCTTGCCCGGGGAGGGAGCAGGCCGTTCACGTCCAGCACGAGAATGCGCTCCCCTGTGGCCGCGTACAGTCGCTCGGCGAAGAGCAAGGGATGTTGGCCCGCCACAGCAATCAGGTTAATGCGTTCGGGCACAGTGGGCTGGTGGATAGTGCGGCTGAGCCGGCGGCTGAGCTCGCGGCTCAGGTGGAGGGCAATGGAGGGGTGGCGTTTCAGGATAAAGTCCAGGTCGCTTTTGTGGAGCTCCCACAACTCGGCGTCCAGCACCACCCGGACTGTGGCGGATCGCCGTTCCCCCAACAAGAGGGCCATTTCCCCGAAGAACGAGCCAGGGCCCAAGTGGGCGAAAACGGCATCGGGCTCGTCACCATGGCCCTCTGAGATGACTTCCACTTGTCCCGACTCGATGATGTACATCGAGTCCCCGAGTGCCCCTTCCCGGAAGATCACATCGCCCTTCCGAAATCGGCGCCGCTTCATCTGCCGTTCGATGATGGCGAGCAGGTCGTCTGGCAGATCGGCGAAGAAGGGAATGCGTCGCAGGTTCTTGTTCATGTGTTGTCCTCCTGCTGTACTCATCTCCTGGAACCGGAGAGGACAGTTGCAGGCTGTGTTGTGTGGTGCGTCTGCTGTGTGGGAACGGCTCCGCCATTACCCTATTCACCTCACATGAACGCTTGATGAACGGTTTCAATTTTCAGCATGAGCCTTTGTTCACAGCCGGTGACGTTGCTGGGCTATGGGCCAGATGGTGTTAGCGCGGACATATTTTTGACAAAACGCGGAACTTGCGCCAAGCTCACGGGCGGGCTGCCCGGATGGTAAGCGTGGCCCGGTGTGACAGGCCGTCCATCCCGGCACCCCAACACCAACCGGGCACACCCGAGGTGCTCACAGGGAGCTCAGCACACTCATGCGCAGAGGGGATCTGCTGGGAATAGTGGGGCTCGTCGCTTTGGTGACGTTGTTCTTCTGGCGCCTCTGGGCTCCCAACCCCGCCGACCGGGTGATGTTCCCAGAGGGGGATTTCACACACCAATATTGGCCCCTGCGCCGTTTCGTGGCCCGGGAATTGGCCCAAGGGCGGCTGCCCCTTTGGAATCCCTACGTGTGGGCCGGACAACCTGGCCTGGCCGATCCCCAAGCTGCATCCCTCTACCCGCCGGCCGTGGCGAACGCGCTGCTCTGGGGAGCCGACTTTCCCCTGAATGCCCTGGCGCTCGAGGTGGTCCTCCACGTCATCTGGGCCGGGGTGGGGGCGTTTCTGCTCGCCCGTTGCCTTATGCCCAAGGCCCCGCCGATGGCTCCCTTCACGGCCGGCGTGGCCTTTGCCCTTAGCGGCTACATGACTGGTTTTCCCCTCCAACAAGTCACCATTGTGGAAACGGCTGCCTGGTTGCCCTGGTGGCTTTGGGCCCTCCACCGCATGGTCCGAGCGCCTCGGCCCGCTGTGGCCCTGGTCGAGGCCGTGGGAGCAGGGTGGGTGCTTGCTCTCATGCTGCTGGCCGGCCACCCCCAGACGGCGCTGTACGCCGTTTACCTGGGGCTGGCGTATCTCCTGACACACATTGGAGGGCGCGCCTACGGCTGGAAAGAGCGGTTGCTCCTGATCCCGATGCCTTTTCTCCTGGCCGCCGGCCTGAGCGCTGCCCAAGTGGTGCCCACGCTTGACTTCATTGCCCGCTCGGAGCGGGCGACCTTGGACTATGCCTTCGTGCGCAATGGGCTGCCGTGGGATGAGCTGGTCACGGCCGTATTTCCCAACTTCTTCGGGGGCACGCCCCTGTACGTGGGGCCCGTGGTACTCGTGCTCGCGGCCCTGGGGCTGGCGGGGGAGGGCAAAGACCGGGTAGAGCGATGGTTCTGGGCCGGAGTGACGGCCGTGGGGCTGCTTGTGGCGACCGGAGGCGCCGGCGGGGTGTATCAGCTCCTCTACTTGGGTTTGCCCGGGTGGGACCGTGTGCGCGCCCAAGAGCGCGCGTTGTTCGTTGTGGCCCTGGCAATGGCCTTGCTTGCCGCGTGGGGAGTGGCACACATGGCCGCGGGCCTCCGTCGCCCGGTGCGCTGGGCCCTGCGGGGTGCGCTCTGGGGCTTGTTGCCGCTGGCTTGGATTGCCGTGCGCTTCTACGCCGTTCGTGCTGAGATCATCAGCGGAGCGCGTCAGGGCAATGTGGACATTGTGGAGGGGTTTTTGGGCAATGTGCTGCTGGCTCTTGTGTTGGTGGCCATGACGGCAGCCGCCCTTGCCCTGGCACGGCGGCGACCGCGCGAGGGAGCTGCCTTGGCCACGCTCCTGGTCGCTTATAATCTCTTCACCGTGAACCACTCTGCCTATCAAGGCTCCCCGCCGTCGGCGTTGCCCACGCCTCCTGAGTCACTTGTGGCCGCGGCTCGGGAGGCCACAGCGGAAGGACGGCTCCACGATCAGGGGCTCGTGCTCTGGCCACAGGCCAACGCGGGCATGGTCTATTCCTTGGAACTGTTAAGCGGCAACACGCCATTGCGGTTAGCGCACACGGCTCGCTTTTTCGAGGCTGTGCCCCCGTGGTTTCAGTGGAAGGTGTTGGCGGTCCAATACACGCTCGCCAACACGCCATTGGAGGCGGAACTCTTTGTGCCGGTGGCAGAGCAAGGGGGGATCACCCTCTACCGGCTCACTCGTCCACGTCCGCGCCTGTGGCTCGTGGAAGAAGTCGTGCCCGTTTCGTCTGCCGAGGCAGCTTGGGAGCGCCTTGACGATGAGGGGTTCGACGTGTACCGAACGGCTCTGGTGGAGGGCAAGGCGCCGCCCGTTGGGGGCCGGGGGGATGTGCGCTTGGTTCGCCGTCAGCCGGGCTACGTGGCTGCCCGAGTGGAAGCCAAAGGCCCCGTGATGTTGGTCGTGAGCGAAGTGGCCGATCCCGGATGGCGGGTGTGGGTGAACGGGGCACAAGCCCGGTGGGTGCGCGTGTACGGGATGATCATCGGGGTGCCCCTGCCAGGTGGCACGTATGACGTGGAGCTGGTCTACGCCCCGCCCAACTGGCTGGCGGCTCGGCTGATCAGCCTGAGCACCGTGGCGCTCTCCCTGCTCTTGGCCTCCGTGGCCGTCAGGCGGGCCCGTTCGCCCCACAGTTACCCGAAGAGCCGCACGATCTCGTCGGCCGTGAAGCGCGGCAGTGGCCGGCGCTTTCCCCCTGAGCGCAGCCAATAGCCATCTCCGGCCGGCAGGAGCTTTCCCACCTCGGCGGCCGGGATGTCAGCCGTGGTGAGGACCTGTAAGTGAGTGTTGACGGCCTCGGGCGGCACGGCGGCCAACAGGGCCCCGCTGGCGATGGTGCCCAGGGGATCTAACCCGAACTCAGCACACAGACGCCGGCCCAAGGGCAATGGGGAAAGGGCCGCGGCATCCACTTCGATGCCCAGCCCGGTCGCCATCGCCAGCTCCAACACGCCTGTGGCCACGCCCCCCTCGGTCGGGTCGTGCAGGGCGTGGACCGGTCCTGCGCGCACCATGGTGCGCGCGGCCGTGACGACGCTGATGCCGGGATCGTACAGGAAGCGCTGAGCAGCGCGCAGAGTGGCCTCATCGTAGCCACGGCGCCGTAACTCGTCGGCCCGCTCGCGCGCCAGAATGGCTGTGCCCTCGATGGGAAAGCCGCGCACGAGCACCACCCGGTCGCCGGGACGGGCGCGGTCGGGCGTAATGAGCTGCTCTCGTGGCACCGTGCCCAACATGTGGCCGGCGAGGAGGGGGCGATCCTGCGCGCTGATGACTTCTGCTTTGGCGCTGGGCGCGCCCAGCCATTATTAGCAACAA
>JAUZRY010000074.1 GCA_030949995.1 Ardenticatenia bacterium | reverse complement strand
CGCGCGCACTGGACATCATCGAGGAGACGAAGCTCACACCGGCCGGCGAAGTGCTCTACCAGTTCTCGGCCGCCGGCCACGAGCTCAGCCAAGTGCTGCTCGGTCTCGCCCTTGATCATCCACACGACGGTGCCACCGTCTACTACCGATCGCGGCCCTTCATGTTGGCCGTCGGCCTGACCGTCGAGGAAATCATGGCAACGGGAATGGCCAAGGCAGGCAGCATCAACAACGGCCGCGACAGCGGTGTGGTCTACCACAAACCCGGCCAGGGACGCGTCACCGTGCTGCCCATGTCCGGCAACGTGGGCGCGCAGTACTCGCCTGCCGCCGGCTGGGCCCAGAGCATCCGGTATTACGTGGAGGAGCTGGGCGAGAAGACGTGGGCTGGTGCCATGAGCGTGGCGTTGGGAGGCGATGGCTCCGTGGCGGCCAACGGGTTCTGGGCGGCCCTCAACATCGTGACCACGCTACGTCTCCCCATGCTCTTCTTCATCGAGGACAACAAGTACGCCATCTCGGTCACCAGCGACTTGCAGACGCCCGGGGGCAACATCGTCGAGAACTTGGCTTCCTTCAAGAACCTCGCCCTCTTCCAAGCCGACGGTACACTGCCGGAGGAGGCAGCCAAAGCACTTCACGCGGCCGTGACCCACGTGCGCTCGGGCGAGGGGCCAGCCCTGCTGCGCGTGACTGTGCCCCGCCTGCGGGGCCATTCCTTCACCGATAACCAGGCCTACAAGCCCGAGGAAGTTCGCCGGGAGGAGGAAGCTCGCGACCCGTTGCGCCGCCTGCGCGAGTACCTCGTGCCGGCCCACATGAGCTCTGACACATGGGAGACCTTGGAACAGGAGGTGCGCTGCCACATCGAGGCCGTTGTCGAGGAGGTACGCGCCCGGCCAGAGCCCGATCCGGCTTCGGTGACCCGACACGTGTTCTTCGAGGAGGTGCCCCAACAGCAAGGCGGCCTCCTGCCGGAGGGTATGCTCCCACCTCCTGGAACGCCGGAAGTGCGCGCGGAGACACCAGTGCGCATGAACTTGATCGACGCTGTGCGCCACACCCTCGAAGTGGAGATGCACCTCAACCCGCGCGTGCTCGTCTTCGGCGAGGATGTGGCCGTCAAGGGGGGCGTCCACGGTGCCACTCGGGGGCTCCTGCGGGCCTTCGGCCCCAACCGGGTCTTCGACACCTCGCTCAACGAGGACGGCATCATCGGCCGGGCCGTGGGCATGGCCATAGCGGGCCTCCTCCCCGTGCCCGAGATCCAGTTCCGCAAGTACTTGGACCCGGCCACAGAACAGATCAACGATGCCGGCACCATCCGCTGGCGCACGGCCAACCGATTCGCCGCGCCCATGGTGGTGCGCATTCCCATTGGCTACGGCAAAGTCGTGAGTGATCCTTGGCACTGTGTATGTGACGAGTCGGTCTTGGCCCACAAGTCCGGGTGGCGCATCGCCATCCCCTCCAACGCGCAGGACGCTGTGGGGCTCCTGCGGGCGGCCCTGCGGGGCAACGATCCTACCCTTTTTCTCGAACACCGCGCCCTGCTGGACACGTCAGAGGCACGGCGCCCCTACCCGGGCGATGACTACACGTTGCCCTTCGGCCAAGCGGCCATCCTCCAGGAAGGGGACGACGCGACTGTGGTGACGTGGGGGGCAATGGTGTACAGGTGTCTCGAGGCGGCCAACGCGTTTCCGGGCGCCGTCGAGGTGATCGATCTGCGCACCATCGTGCCCTGGGACAAGGAAACGGTGCTACGTTCGGTGCGCAAGACTGCTCGCTGTCTCATCGTCCACGAGGACAGCTTCACGGTCGGCTTCGGCGCCGAGATCGCCGCCACCGTGGCGCACGAGGCGTTCCTCGACTTAGATGCGCCCATCATGCGCGTGGCCGGTCCCGATTGTCCCGTGCCCTACAACCGCCGTATGGAGGCCCACGTGGTACCGACGGTCGAACGGATTCGCGCAGCGATCGAGGAGCTGTTGGGCTTCTGACAGGAAGGTGCTATGATTGTCTACTGCCTATACCGTCTGATCACCTGGCTGGCCCCCCTCATTCCACCCCGCGTGGGCTATTGGATCTGTGAACGGGTGGGGGACCTGATCTACGCCACGGCCCGGGGTGTCCGGGCTCATGTCGTGGAAAACCAACACCGGGTGCTCGGCCCCGGGGCGCCCCCCGAGCTGGTTGCCCGTAACGCACGGCTGGTACTGCGCAACTTGGCTAAGAACTACTTCGACCAATTTCGGCTGTGGAAGCTCTCCAACGAGGAGTTGCTCGCCATGGCCGAGCTGGAAGGGCTGGAACACTTGGACGAAGCACTCTCCCTCGGCAAGGGAGTCATCCTCGTCACCGCCCACTACGGTTCGCCGGAACTCGTGGCCCAGAGCTTGGCCGCGAGGGGGTACGACATTACAGCAGTGGTGGAGCACATTCAACCCGAGCCCCTCTTCCAGCTCATGTGCACGTTGCGAGGCATTCACGGCGTGAAGTTGGTGCCGTCGGACAAACCCATGTTGCCTATTCTGCGGGCCTTGCGGCGGAACGGCATCGTGGGCCTCGTGGGAGACCGGGACGCCACGAACAGCGGCATCTGTCTGCCCTTCTTCGGCAAGGAGGCTCGAATGCCCGACGGGAGCGTGCAATTGGCCCTGCGCACAGGGGCTCCCCTGTTGGTGGCCTACTCCCGGCGACTTCCGAACAACCGCTTCCACGCCGTGGGGCGGCCGGCCCTCCACTTGGAACGCGGGGAGGATTTCGAGGCCGACGTGCGGGCGGGCTTGGAGCGCGTGCTGCGCGAGATGGAGGCGTTCATCCAGGAGGCGCCAGAGCAGTGGGTGATGACCGTGCCCTTGTGGCGCACGTGCTCACCGGACGCGGAGGAAGGAGGGTGAAATGGCATGGATATTCCCCGGCCGTTGCGCGTGGCGCTGGTGTCACCCTATGATTATCCGTACCCAGGAGGCGTCACTGCCCACATCTCGTCCCTTGACCAACACTTGCGGGCCTTGGGCCACCAGGTGAACATCATTGCCCCCTCATCCGCTCCTGAAGATGCGCTGGACCATCACGTGATCCGCGTGGGGGGGCATTATTGTGCCGGTGCCGTTCAGCGGCTCCATTGCTCGCATCAGCGTGTCCCCCCGTGTCTATCCGGCCATTAAGGCCCTCCTCAATCAGCACTCCTTCGACATCATCCACATTCACGAGCCCACAGTGCCCACCCTAGCTCCGGCCATCCTGCGCTACAGTCGGTCCGTCAACGTGGGCACATTCCACGCCTACCGGGACGCTAACGCCGGATTTGAGCTGGCCAAGCCAATCTTCGGGTACATGGAGCGGCTGCACGGACGCATAGCCGTCTCCAAAGTGGCCTGCGAATACATCAGCACGTACTTCCCGGGCGAGTACCGCATTATCCCCAACGGCATCGAGTACGCCCGCTTCGCCAGCCCTGACATTCATCCCGTGGAGCGCTTCTGGGACGGCCGTCCCAACCTGCTCTTCGTGGGACGCCTGGAGGAGCGCAAGGGGTTCCGGTATTTGCTGCGCGCCTTTCGCACGGTGAAGGCCGCCGTCCCCGAAGCCCGTCTGCTCGTGGTAGGCGCCTTTGAACGAGAGGACACACGCCCCTACATCCAATATGCCTGGCACTACCGGGTGCGGGGCGTTCATTTCATCGGCTACGTCTCCGGCGAGGAGCTCCCCCGCTGGTACCGCACCGCACACCTCTTTTGCGCGCCCAGCACGGGGTTCGAGAGCTTTGGCATCGTGTTGCTGGAGGCCATGGCGGCCGGCGTCGCGGTCGTGGCCAGCGACATTCCCGGATACCGGTGTGTAGTGGAACAGGGGGTCCAAGGGGAATTTGTGCCCCCTGCCAACGACGAGGCTCTGGCCCAGACCATCATTCGTCTGCTGCGCGACCCCGAGCGACGACGACAGTACGGCGAAGCCGGCCGGCGCACGGCCGCCCGGTACGATTGGGGGCGCGTGACCGAGGAGATCCTGGCCTACTATGACGAGCTGTTGAAACGCCCTGGAAACTGATCGAAGAGGAGGCAGATATGCTCAGCGAGTGGTTGCGGGCACGCACGGCCTGGCTGGTTGGAAGAGTGGCCCGTCTCGTGGCCACGTCAGGGGTGAGCCCCAACGCGCTCACGGTCATGGGGTTCGCCTTCACCGCCGGTGTGGCCGTCGTGCTCGCCCAAGGGGCGTTTGTGGTCGGCGGGGTACTCCTGATCGTCTCCGCCCTCTTCGACACGTTGGACGGCGGCGTGGCCCGTGCCACCGGGCGCGTGAGCCCATTTGGCGCCTTCCTCGACTCCACCCTCGACCGCTGGGCTGAGGCGCTCCTGTACGGGGGGCTCCTCTGGTGGTTCTGGCAACAGAACCAAGGCCTTGAGGCCACCTTGGCCTACGCCACCATTATCGGGAGCTTGCTGGTGAGCTACACGCGGGCCCGCGCCGAGGGATTAGGTATCGAGTGCAAAGTAGGGTGGTTCACCCGCTTCGAGCGCATTGCCATCCTGGTGCTCGG
Organism: Ardenticatenia bacterium; assembly: GCA_030949995.1. Lineage (GTDB taxonomy): Bacteria > Chloroflexota > Anaerolineae > Ardenticatenales > Ardenticatenaceae > WFWG01. The sequence goes on along the minus strand of JAUZRY010000074.1, from coordinate 5,872 downwards.
CCTCCTCCTAGACCAGATTACCTTCGCCCTCGTCCCGTTGGCCGTGCTCTCCAACTTCACGGCCCTTCAGCGCATGTGGCACGTCTACCACGTCCTCGCGGGGGAGCACAAGCCACGCAGCGGATCAGGCTAAGGCCGGCAGCTTCCCTGAGCGCACACGTGCGGGGGCAGCGAGTGGGCCTACCATTTTCCCTTGTTGCCCTGAGGAAGATAATGACCTCCGTGGGCCCTGCAGGCCATTGGCCAAAACGTTACCGACAGGAGAGCTTCGACCTCCCTGCAACGCCGCTGTGGCGTTCACGACGGCCTTACCGCTCCCACTCCAATTTGCCCAACACCTCCTGCACAGTCTCTTCCTGACGCCGGCGCTCGACGCCGGTGGAGAAGTAGACCGCTTCAGGGTGGTGAACCACAAGGGCCGCCGTACTCTGCTCCGGGATAAGCTGATATCCCTCGGAGAGGCGCACGCCAACGCGCTCGGCGCGGAGGAGGCGAAGCACGTCCGCCTGCTGCTCCACGTCGGGGCAGGCGGGATAGCCCCACGAATACCGCAGTCCCCGGCCATCGGGCAGGCCGAGCTCACGCCGGATCAGACGGTTGGTCCACTCCGCCAGGCCCTCGGCGAGCTGATTGGCGAAGCCGTTGATGAAATAGGCCTCCGTGTACTCGCCCGCCGCCTGAAGCTGCTCAATGCGCCTAGTGGCCTCGGGGCCAGCCGTCACCACTTGGAGGGCCACCACATCCCGCCCCTCCTTGGCCTCCAAGAAATAGTCGCTCAAGCAGAGGCGCCGGCGGTCGGGCTGGCGTGGGAAGGTAAAACGGGCGACGACCCGATCATGGTCCTCGGGGTCGAAGATGAGCAGGTCATCTCCCTCGGCGCCGGCCGGAAAGTAACCGTAGACCGCGCCGAAGGAGAGCCACCTCGTCTCTGCCAATTGGGCCTCGAGGCGGCGCAGGGTCGGTTCAAAGACAGTGCGCACCAGCTCCTCCCACGCCTCACCCCGCTTGCCACGCCCGCCCCAGTGAAGGCGGTAGAGCGTTTCCAAGTCAAAGTAACCCACCACCTCGTGGATGTCGATCTCCTCACGGGGCACCAAGCGCGAGCCCCAGAACGGGGGTGTGGGAATGTCGGGGGCGGGAGGCACGACCCGGGAGACGTCCGTCCCCTTCCCTTGGGCCTCGCGCCGGCCCCGCTCGGCCTGGAGGGCCCGGCGGGCTTGGGCCACGACATGGGCTTTAAAGCTCTCGCGCTCCTCGCTGACCAGTTTGTCCATAACGGCCAGCCCTTCAAAGGCATCTTGGCAGTAGAAGACCCCGCCAGGATAGGGTTGGCCGTCTTCCATGAAGAGAATACGGTAGCCGAAGCGCCGGTTGATGGCCGCCCCGCCGATGAGCACGGGAATGGCCAGCCCGCGCTTGTAGAGCTCCTGGACACAAATGGGCATCTGCTTGCTGGTGTTCACTAACAGGGCGCTCAAGCCGATGGCCGTGGCCTCGTGTTCCAGGGCGGCATCTATGATCGTGTTCACCGGCACCTGTTTGCCCAAGTCGATCACCCGGTAGCCGTTATTGCTCAGAATAGTGCCCACCAGGTTCTTGCCGATATCGTGAACATCGCCGAACACAGTGGCCAGCACCACGGTGCCCTTCGAGGCCCCGTTGACGCGCTCCAAATACGTTTCCAGACGGGCCACAGCCCGCTTCATCACCTCGGCACTCTGCAACACGAAGGGCAGAATGAGCTCCCCGGCGCCGAACTTGTCGCCCACTTCCTTCATGGCGGGAAGCAACACGTTGTTGAGCACCCACACGGGGTCGTGGGCGCTCACGGCCTCGTCCACCAGGGCCTCGACGCCCTCCTTCTTGCGGTGGACCACGTACCAGTAGAGCTTCTCCTCCGCGCCCATGCCCTCGGTGGGATCCTGCTGCTCGCGGGCGCGAGCCGGGGAAGCGTGCTCCTCAAAGTAGGCGATCAGGCGGGGCAAAGCGTCCTCCCGCCGGTCGAGGAGCAAGTCGTCGGCCAGCGCACGTTGTTCGGGGGGGATTTCGGCGTAGGGCGTGATGTGGCGTGGGTTGACGATGGCCAAGTCCAGCCCAGCCTGAACGGCGTGGTGTAAGAACACGCTGTTGATGACGGCCCTGGCAGCTACCTTGAGCCCAAAGGAGACGTTGCTCACACCCAGGATCGTGAGGGCACCGGGCAAGTGAGCTTTCACCAGGCGCACGCCCTCCAAGGTCTCAACGGCCGCGCGGCGCAGCTCAGCTTGGCCGGTGGTCACGGGAAAGGTGAGCACGTCGAAAATGAGGGTGTCCGGGGGCAAGCCGTGCTCCTGGGTGGCGATCTCGTAGATGCGGCGGGCGACGGCCAGCTTGCGCTCGGCCGTGTGGGCCATGCCCTCTTCATCTATCGTGAGGGCCACCACGGCCGCCCCATGTTGCTTCGCCAGGCGTAGCACCCGGTCGAGCTGGTCCCGCCCTGATTCCAAGTTGACGGAGTTGACGATGCCCCGGCCCGGATAGGTCTCCAGGGCCGCTTGGATGACCTCTGGCTCGGTGGAGTCGAAGGCCAAGGGGGCTTCCACGCTCATGCTGAGGAGCTTGACGAGGCGGCGCATTTGTTCAGCCTCGTCCGTGCGCTCGGTGAGGGCCACACACACGTCCAGCAGGTGGGCGCCGCCGGCCACCTGTCCATGGGCGATTTCCACGATGGCGTCGTAGTCTTCCCGGAGGAGCAACTCCTTCACTTTGCGGCTCCCCTGGCTGTTCACCCGTTCCCCGACAAGTGTGGGCGGGGGCTCCTGGACGAGCTCAACCGCCCGCATGGCACTGGCCACGCGGGGGCGCACGTCTATGTGAGCCGGCCGTCCAGCCCACGGGTTCAGGCCTTGGACGCCTTTGACGAACAGGCGGATGTGGTCGGGCGTGGTGCCGCAACAGCCGCCGATGATGGTGCACCCGAATTCCCGCACGAATTCGAGCAACATCTCGGCCATGGGCTCGGGTTTCATCGGGTAGACGGCCTGTCCGTCCACGTTGATGGGCAAGCCGGCGTTGGGAATGGCCGAGATGGGCAGGTGGGTGTGGCTCGTCAGGTAGCGGATGGGTTCCCGCATGTAATCGGGGCCGGTGGAACAGTTGAGCCCCACAGCATCCACGCCCAAGGGTTCGATGATGGCCAAGGCGGCCGCCACGTCAGTTCCCAACAACATGCGGCCGCTGGTGTCGAGCGTCACTTGGACCTGAAGCGCGGCACGAATTCCAGTCTCGGCCATGGCGCGCTTCAGCCCCTCCACAGCCGCTTTGACTTCCAGGATGTCCTGGCTCGTTTCGATGAGCAACACGTCCACGCCGCCGCGCAGAAGCCCCACAGCCTGCTCCCGGAAGACCTCCACCAAGTCAGCGTAGGTGACATCGCTGAGGCTGGGGTCGTTGGAGGAGGGCAGCTTGCCGCTGGGACCAATGGAGCCGGCCACAAAGCGGGGTTTTTGGGGCGTGGTGTACTCGTCGGCCAACCGGCGGGCCAAGCGGGCAGCGGCCTCGTTGATCTCAATGACCCGCTCCTGGAGGCCGTACTCGGCCAGCGTGATGCGGTTCGAGCGAAAGGTGTTGGTTTCAATCACATCAGCGCCCACCTCCAAGTAGGAGCGGTGGATGTGGGCGATCACATCAGGCCGCGTGATACAGAGGTAATCGTTGCACCCCTGGTATTGAGGGCCGCCGAAGTCGTCGGGGCCCAAGTTGAACTTCTGGATGGAGGTGCCCATGGCGCCATCGTACACGATGGCCCGGGCGTGCAGGGTTTCCACATATCGTGTCGCTCGGTCGTCCACGGCCATCTCCCCCTTCCTTATCTCCTGTCGGAAAGGCCCGCCTGTTCGGGCTGAGGAGAAGGCCGGGGGAGAGTTCCCCCGGCCCGTGTGCTCCATCGCGTTGGTGCTCCTACCGGGGCGTTTTCTCACCGGACGGCGGCCTTTTCCCGTCGTAGGGCTTCCAACATCTCCTCCACGGATGTGAACTTGATCCTCGGCCGGCCAACCGCCTTGCCCCGTTCGACCTCCAAGCGGTCGACGATCTTCCAATCCTCAAAGGAAATGTAGTCGGGTTGGCGCTCGCGCACAAGGCATTCCGCCGCCCCGGGGTCGGGCGCGTCTGGCTCGATCAGGCGGCCGGCTTCTACATCTTCCAACATGCACTCCACCGTTTCCAGGGCATCGGGCTTGTTGGTGCCGATGACGCCTGTGGCCCCCCGTTTGATCCACCCAGCACAGTAGAGTCCTACGATGGGGTTCCCCGTCTCCGGCTCAATGATCCGGCCCCGCTTGTTCCAGATCACTCCCCACCGCTCGTGGAAGGGCAGTTCGGGCAGGGGGCACCCCGGTAGCCGATGGAGCGGAAGACGAGCTGCACCGGGATCTCCTCGAACTGCTCCGTGGCACGTGGCCTCAGCGTGCCGGCTTCAGTCATGTAGAGTTCGTTCTTGACCAGCTTCAGGCCGTCCACCTCGCCGGCCTCGTTGGCGTAGGCCTCAACCGGCGAGACCAGGAAGCGCAAGTAGAGTGTGCGTCGCTTGCTCCCAGAGGGGCGCGCGCGCACGTAACCGCGCAAAATGTCCAGCTTGCGCAAGGTTTCCTTGTCTGGGTGTTCATCGAGGGCCCGCCGGCTCAACTCGTCCAATTCGGCCTCTTCGGGCAGCACGATCACTTCGGCGTCAGCCAGTTCGCCCAATTCCTTGATCTCCGGAGGGGTGAAAGCGGCTTGGGCCGGTCCCCGGCGGCCTAACATGTACACTTCACGGACATTACTGTTGGCCAGGGCCTCGAGGGCGTAGTCGGCGATGTCAGTCTGCGCTAACTCCTCGCGGGTCTTCAACAAAATGCGACACACGTCCACGGCCACGTTGCCCACTCCCACTACGGCCACCCGCTCCTTGGAGAGGTCAAAGGTCAGGTGGGCGTAGTCGGGGTGGCCATTGTACCAGGCCACGAATTCCCTGGCCGAGAGGAACCCTTGCAACTCCTCGCCGGGGATGCCCAGCTTGCGGTCCCCTTGAGTGCCGGTGGCGAAGACGATCTGGTGGTAATGGTGTTTGAGGTCGTCCAACGTCACGTGTTGGCCGTACTCCACGTTGCCGAAGAAGCGGAACTCAGGGCGCCGGGCCAACTTCTCGTAAACACGCGTCACGTTCTTGATCTTCTGGTGGTCGGGGGCCACGCCGTACCGGACAAGCCCAAAGGGGGTCGGCAGGCGCTCGAACATGTCCACGAGGACGGTATAGGTGTTCTGGCGGAACAGGTGCTCCACCGTGTAGAAACCGGCCGGCCCTGAACCGATGACGGCCACTCGAAGCGGACGTTCGGCCGTGCCAATCGAAGCCATGCAACACCTCCTTGCTCAGGTCTCGTTCTGGAGTTCGTCAGCCATGATTTGAGTTTGAAGGGTGTCCACTTCGCCCCGATAGAGGTCCCGCTGGGCCTTCACGACATCACCGATAGAGACAATGCCCACAAGCCGACCTTCTTCCACGATGGGCAAGTGGCGGAAGCGGCGTTCGGTCATGGTGTGGGCCACCGAGTGGACGTCATCTTGGGGCGTGCCGGTGATCAAGTTGCTAGTCATAATGTCCGCAACCTGCATGACAGAGATGTCGCGGTCCTCGTGGCGTGCTGCCGCGCGCACGATGTCCCGTTCGGAGATAATGCCCACCGGGCGGCTGGCCTCGTCCACGACAACCAGGGCACCAATGTTGTGGTAGGCCAGCAGGCGAACGGCCTCTCGGACAGTCTGATGTGGCCGGACGGTGATCACGTTGCTCCCCTTCGTGGCCAAAATCGTGCGGACGTTCATGGGCACCTCCTTCCTGGGCACGTCTTTC